>JAITAW010000092.1 GCA_031283905.1 Treponema sp.
CCGGCATGGGAAGCCGCAATCGTATCCATAACCGCCGCAGCCGCCATGGAACGGTCGTATAACTCACGCAAACCGGGGCGCCATTGCTTCACGTCAAAATCCGTAACCTTCATAAAATCCTTCACCGTATCATGATATACCCACAACGTTCCTTGGTGAAAAGGCGACACGCAGGCGCGTAGCTTGCTTTTTGCCCCTCCAAACACAGTCGCCCTGATGACGCCGCCTTCGGCAGTGAGAAAAAACGCCTCACGGTTTGACTCCCCCACGGGGCGCGTACGGAGAACAAGCGCGGAATACGTTGCATTACGGGTCATAATCTATTTTTCGAGATATCCGAGGCTGTCTACCGGAGGTTTTCTTGAACGTCCTGGGTTTCCGCCCACATGGGACGCTCTTTTCAAAGCGTTTGACGGCGATGCGGCCAATGGCCTACGCCCTTATCGTCATGCCTTCTTTCGCCATAATAACCTCTGTACGTTTCAGCCTATTCAGTTTGCTCAGAAGGCCGCCTGTTGAGGGAGCGTCATCCTTTATCTGCCATTCTTTTTCAAGCCGAATGAGATCTTCATCGGATCTGTCGGTATCGTGGTGGAAAAGAACCAGTTTCTTTATACTCGCGTTGCGGACGCTTGGGATTACATGTTCGTAGAACGAATGCCCCCAGCCGTGTTTGCCATCATGGTACTCGGCTTCGGTATATTGACTGTCGTGGATAAGTACATCGGCGTTTTTGAAAAAAGCGACTATCTTCTCATTCTCCTCTTTTGCCACACATTCCCCTTCTTTTGCCGTCGCTTCATCATAATCAGACGCATTAGCATCCGTAGGAAACAGATTCATAAAAGGCTCGTGATCGTACACCGTAACAATAGATTTTTCCTTATATTCGAAACGATAGCCCAGACAAAGCGCCGGGTGATTCAGGTACTTGGTTTTAATAAAAAGTCCGCCGCCAAGATCAAGCGTCGTTTCCTGAACTTGTTTGTATGTGATCCGGGCGGAAAGCTCGCTCAAGCGTATGGGCCAAAAGTTGTGATCCAGTTGCGTCTTTAAAATACTTTCCAGCGTCTCACCCGTGGTTGAAATGGGTCCCCAAATGCGCAACATGCTGGAAGAGGCAAAAAGGGGCGAGAAAAGCGGAAAGCCGATGATGTGATCCCAGTGCGTGTGGGTGACGAAAATGTCCGCGTCAATGGGACCCTTCTTGAAGTCATTTGCCATAAGGTAATTCCCCAACAAACGTACGCCTGTTCCCAAATCAACAATGACAAGCCTTTCATCGGCGCGTATCTCAAGACATGAAGTATTGCCTCCAAATATAATCGTAGACGGACCTGGCGCCGGAATTGACCCTCGCACTCCCCAAAAACGAACCGATAACATAGCTACTCCTTATAATACGTTCTATCACTTCAACACCATCGCTTGTACTAGTGTCAGCACTGTACAGTGGCGCTGTTTTTCATTTGCAACAAGTTTAACAAATCTAACGCCCAAAATCCCTCAGTTGCGTAACGCCTTTACAGAACGAACCTCATGAAGGACGCGTAACCCTTTGGAACGCGTCCTTCATTATACAGCCTGTATGTTTAAAAACACCTTTGCTTTTTCAATCTCAATCAAGAATGCTTCTTCTATTTCAACAAAAGTATCTTTTGAAATTTTCAGTTCACTCAAAACCGCCTGATCAATCTCGCCAGAATGTATGTCGCCTGAAAATCCCAGTTTTGAGCAATTAGCATAACTGTTTGCCGCCACAACGGTAAGCAGTTTATCTTTATGCGCTCCATTGTATACTTTATAATTATGATGGTATGCAATCGTGTCTGACAACGCCCTGTCCAGTTTCCACAACTCCGCGAGTATTTGGCCCACTTGGCAATGATTGGCGCCGAACAATCTGTCTTCAACACAAAACAAGGGATCTTGTCCTTTATCCGCATCTGCAATGGCATTCATATAATCCCTGTCAAACACGGTAGCAATGGGTATTTTACCTATGTCGTGAAGAAGCCCTGCGCAGAAGTAGCTTTCCCATTGCTTCCGGTCAATGCCCCGTCTCTTTGCCAGCAGTTTTGCAACAACGCCTACACTCAAAGAATGCCGCCAAAACTCGCCCATATCAAGGCTGCTCTTGCGCTTTTCTCTCGAAATGGTTCCCAGCATCGCGGTCGAAAGTACCAAATTCTTTATGGTGTTAAGTCCAAGCGTAATGGTGGCATGCACAAGGCTCGTAGTCTGATGATTCTCCTCATAATAAGCCGCCATCTTGATAAGTTTTAGCACCTTTGCCGTGAGAACCGGATCTAAAGAAATCACTTTCTTCAAATCCATCGGGCTTGTTCTGGGATTATCACAAATTTCTATCACCTTGGAAGCTGTTGTGGGAAAGCTCGGCATAGCGTCTATAAATCGCTCTATTTTCTCATAAAATTCTTGACACACAGCATTTTATCCATAACTATTGAAACAAGTTGTCACCCCGGCACTGAAACGGCCGTCTTCATCTTTTGGATGAAGCGATCCATTACCGCAGGCTCCGGCAGGCTCGATGAAAGCGTCTCTAAATAAGCGAGGAAATCAACGAGCTCCTCCATGTCAAGCGCACCGCGCCGCTCTTCTCCGGTGCCGCCTTCCGGCAGTCCGGAAGGGTCGTCCATCGCCGATTCTTGCCCTGAGCTTATTTTTCTTATTTGCTCCTTGATCGGATCTATGAGCGTTTGCTGTTTTAAGCGCAAATCCTGAATTTCCCGCAAAATGCCCCGGCGTCCCATAAAGGTGTTGATAATGTGTTCCATGTTGACGCGGATAACGCTCTGATCAAACATCGCCCTCCGCTCTTTGGGAAGAAAGTCGACCATTTTTTTAAGGTACTTCATAAATTCAAATAAGTGCGGTATTTCAAAACCCATAAAATCACCGGAAAGAGGCTCAAATTCGGGCTTCGGCAAATTGAAAAGGATACTCATTTCTTCATCAAGAAGCATATCCGCAACAGCAAACGCAAACTTAGGCTCAGCGTCATGCTTTATGCTGTCCATATTGCGTTGCGCCAGATCGTAACGGGAACATTCTTCAAGCGCCCTCGCAAAATGACGGATCGCTTCTTCTTTGTATCCCTGCATTGCAAGCACCGCGCCCATGTTGTTCCATGCCTCGGCGCTGAGCGGATCTTCGTCAAGAATAACGTCAAAGGTACCGCCGGCTTTATCAAGCTGTTTTAATTTCGCCAGAGCAGAACCAAGATTGAGCCGCGCCGCCGTCCAATAGGGGTCTATACCTACCGCGATTTCGTATTCCCGCACCGCTTCCTGCAATTGATTGTTTGCCTCAAGCGCAATAGCGTAATTGTAGTAAAATTTTGCGTTGCCGCCGTCCCGGGAAATAGCTTGCTGAAACGCGGCGAGGGCTTTATCAATGTCATTCATCTCAAAATACACGATGCCAAGATTGTTGTACGCTGACGCCATCTCAGGATTACACTCAATCACTTTTGCATACGCCATAAAAGCGGCTTTCAAATTCTTTTCCAGTATTTGAATGTCCGCTATATAGCGGTAGAATTCAACGCGCGTAGGATCGAGTTCAATCGCCTCGTTAAAGACGCCGAGCGCGTCCTTGAATTTACCCCGCCACCTATAGACTATCGCAAGTACGCCTAAGGCTTCAACGTCACGAGGATCCTTTTCCAGCAAATTAAGAAATTCCGCTTCGGCTTCTTCAAGCATACCCGTTCTTGCAAGCGTTATGCCGAAAAGAAAGCGAGCCGTTCTGTTATGAGGCGACTCTTCAAGAATACCCTTCAGTAATTCTTCCGCGTTTTCATAATCGCCGTCTTTAATGAGCTTGGCGATCTTCTGCATTTCTATAACACTCATCTTACCACCTTTTCATGTGTAAGCTCTTATTCACCGCATCTGTAAAGGCCTTGCCGTTACTTCACGAGAAAACATCCCCAGATGAGGCGGACTCAGACTGTCGTATGCGGCGATCGCAAAATAATAGAGCGCGCCGTTTTTCAGTCCGTCAATCCGAACCGAGGTACGTTTCCCTACATCTATAGGAGACTCGCCCGCCAAGGAATCTTCTCCAAAATACGTACCGGAAACAGTACCATAATATACAAAATAGCCCATTGTATCAATATCCGGACTATTTTTCCATGACAGATCTACAGCGCCGTCTCCGGCAATAGCAACGACCAACATAGGCGGAAGCGGCGGTTCATCGGGCTTGTAAACGATGCGGATTTCGTCCAGATACGGACTCGCTTCCCCGTCTCCACTTGGGTAAAATTGCACGGCAAGTTGCACATATCTGCCCTTTACACGTTCATTAAGGGGCAATCCAGGCGTTATCGCCTGCCATTCACTTGTCCAGCGGTATGGGGAATCCGAGGTGCGGATAAAGAATTGAAGCGCGGACTCATCAGAAAATCTGAGCGCGGCGTTTCCAGCGAATTCGTTTCTGATTTTGTTGTTCACAAAAGAAAGCCTGCCGGTCAAAGCGTCAATTCTAAGTATCTGAACATTCGGTTCTCCAAGGTCAATGCCGCGAGTCTCTATGCGTCCGCCTGATGCGGGGAATTTTGCGGTATAAACCGTTTCCCCTGTTTCCGTGTCAATCCGGTATCCCCCACTGACGCGCACTTCATCAAGCAGACCGGAAAATTGTGCGCCCAAGACGAAGTTGCCGTCATCCCCAATGAGCGGGGTATACACATCGCCTCCCTCGCGTCCCGTTGAAGTCGCGTAGGCGATGGCTTCGAGCTTGCCGTTGACGAGGTACTCCAAAAGACCGGTATGGGCGTTGAACCGGATAAGGTGATGCGACCATGTTTTGGGAATGAGCGGCGTGATGCCAGTGAGGGTGATTGTTGAACGCCCATCGTCACGCGCTGATGCGAAAAAGTCACGAAACGCCCACTGGAATCTATTTTTAGACGCGGTACAGGTGATGTACTGTATAATGTAGTCGGTTTTTGTCCGCCGTTTCGCGGCGCTCCACGAAAACGCCTGCTCGCCCGCGCCCATATTGAACGGTTGCACCCAAAACTCCATGCTGAAATCCCCAATCCGCTTGCCGGACGCAAACAGCGCGTCTTGCGACCGGGGCGTAATGACAAGCGGAGCATTGGGAGCAATGCCGTTCCTTTCTGAAAAAACCACCGCGCCCGCCCCGTACCGCGCCATGAGTCTACCCGCTTGAGACACAACGTCAACGTCTTGTACCGCCGCCTTGTAGTGTCCGGCGCCATCGTCAAAGCGGTCCGGCGAAGACTCGTCAAAGGTAAGCAACATGTCGGTGTAAACGCCCTGTACTGTAGGTTGAGCGGCAATCAGCGCAAGCGCCGGCCAAGGGCGCCGAGTATCGACCTCGGCAACGCCTTCCCGTTTCTCGACCAAAGACCAGCCGGCATCCTGCCCGATACGCAGAGTCAATTCGCCTAATCCAAAAAGCGGCAAGAAAAAGGCGAAAGAAAACAATAAAAGCAAGACGACCTTTAGTTTCATACACGTAGGCTTATTATCTACGGAAATTGCCGCAAAGTCAATGCTTATTTATAGACAATTTGATGATTTTTACTTTTTTGATTTATAACAGGCTCCATCATCACAATGCGTTGCGCAATATGCGTTTGGAGGATTTGAAGGTTACCCAAATGCCGGATGCCGTGACGCCACACAATCCTATCGTCCGGTGGAACCAAAGCCACCCGCGCCGCGTTCCGTCTCCGGCAGGCTGGAGGTTTCCTCAAGCGCCGCTCTCATGACGGGCGCGAAAACAAGCTGCGCTATGCGGTCGCCATTGTTGATGACGACCGGCTCCTGTCCAAGGTTGACGAGAATGACGCACACTTCGCCGCGGTAGTCAGAATCTATGGTGCCGGGAGCGTTCAACACAGTTACGCCCTGTTTATATGCCAAACCGGAACGCGGACGTACCTGTGCCTCGCAGCCTTCCGGTATTTCTAGCGCAAAACCCGTTGGAATTCGCATCCGCTCCAGCGGCTGTAAGACAACCGGTTCCGCCAGAAACGCCCTGATATCCATACCCGCCGCCCCAGCCGTCTCGTACTGCGGCGACACGACATCAGAAAAAAATTTACATATTTTGATAACAACAGCAGATGGCGCCATAATGGACTTGAGAGACGCCGCGTTTCAACTGCCACGTGCCGAAGGGCGCATGACAATGGCGTTATAGACGCCACGCCTCTCTTTCCTCTTAAAACCTTCTCGAATTCCTATCCCCTCTCGGCCTATCCCTATCTCCGCCGTAAGGAGGCCTTCCGCCGAAATTTCCGCCGGACGCGGACGGCTTCTTCTCGCCGTCGGGATCAATGACGTCGATATAGGAAAGGTTGATACGCCCCATCTTGTCAATTTCCGTCAGCTTCACCTGAATTTCCTGATTTTCATGGAGTACATCCGACACAGAGGCTACATGTTCGCGGGAAAGTTTGGAAATATGTACCAACCCTTCCTTACCGGGCAGAATTTCAACAAAAGCCCCATATTCCGCGATGCGCCGGACAACGCCGCTGTAGATGCGTCCCACTTCCGGATCGGATACAATACCGATAACCGCGAGTTTGGCTTCATCAGCGTCTTTCGGGTTTTTCCCATATATGATAACCGTGCCGTCATTTTCCGTGTTGATGGTAACATGATGCTGCTCGCAAAGCGCCTTGATGTTCTTGCCCCCGGGACCGATGAGCGCGCCGATCTTGTCGACCTCGATTTTCATGGAAACGATCTTGGGCGCAAATTCGCTTATATCAGGCGCGGGCTTGCTGATGGTCCGGTTCATTATAGAAAGAATGTGGAGCCTGCCCCGTTTCGCCTGCTCAAGGGCTTTTCGCATGATCTCAATTTTAAGACCTGCTATCTTGATGTCCATCTGGAAGCCGGTGATGCCGGCTTCGGTACCAGCGACCTTAAAATCCATGTCGCCGAGGTGATCTTCTTCGCCCAGAATGTCGGACAGCACCGCGTAGCGGTCTCCATCCGTGATAAGTCCCATTGCAATACCGGCTACCGGCTTTTTCATAGGCACACCCGCGTTGAAGAGAGACAATGTTCCGCCGCATACGGTCGCCATTGATGAAGACCCGTTGGATTCCATGATTTCCGATACTAGCCGTATCGTATAGGGAAAATTCTCCTTGCTGGGGATCATAGCTTCCAGAGAGCGGCGGGCGAGGTTGCCGTGTCCAATTTCACGGCGACCGGCGCCGAGACGCCCGACTTCACCCACCGAATAGGGCGGGAAGTTGTAGTGCAGTATGAAATGCTCGCGCTTGTCGCCGTCAATGTCATCGTACACCTGCTCATCCATAACCGTGCCGAGCGTAGTAACCGCCAGAGCTTGCGTTTCGCCGCGGGTAAAAAGCGCGGACCCGTGGGTGCGCGGCAGAACGTCGATTTCGCACGCGATGTCCCTGATGTCTTCAGTTCCGCGCCCATCGACACGCTTGCCATGATCCAGAATTGACGAACGGAGTATCTCGTATTGCAAATCCTCAAACAATGCGTCAAACAATTTTGCCTGCGACTCATCGGCAAGCTGGTCCGCGTATTGGGTTTTTAGATCGGTTTTCACCTGAAGAATCGCCTCGCGCCGCGCCAGCTTGCTATCCTTAAAGCACGCTTCCCGCAATTTTGAAAACGCGCCGGAGCGGATGGCATCGGCGTTTTGAAGCGTATCCTCGCTCTCAGTAAGCCGGAGCTTCTCTTTTCCGGCAAGAGAACGCAGCTTCTCCTGCAATTCGCAAAATTCGATGATGACCTTGTGCGCCTTTTCAAGCGCCTCTATCATCACCTCCTCGCTCACCTCTTTCGCGCCGCCTTCCACCATAGTGATGCCGTCTTTGGAACCCGCGACCACGATCTCAAGCGTTGACCGCTCAATATCGCTGTACGTAGGATTCACAATAAGCTCGCCGTTCACTTGGCACACCCGTACGCCCGCAATAGGCCCGTTAAACGGTATGTCGGAAATGTGAACAGCCGCCGAGGATGCGATGATGGCGAGCATATCCGGCGGATTCACCTGATCCGTTGAGAGAGTCGTCGGCACAATCTGGATTTCCCGTCCGAAACTTTTCTCAAAGAGAGGGCGCATGGGACGATCAATGAGACGGGACACGAGGATTTCCTTGTCTTTCGGGCGACCTTCCCTCTTGATGAAACCGCCCGGAATTTTTCCCGCCGCATAGTATTTTTCATTATAATCAACGGTTACCGGCACGTAATCAAGTCCGGAAACAGCGTCCTCCGAACAACAGGCCGTAGCAATGACCACTGACCCTTCGTATTGGGCAAAAACAGCGCCGTTCGCCTGTTTTGCGATTCTGCCGGTCTCCAACGTCAGTTCTTTACCGGCAATGTGCATAGATATTTTTTGCATATATTTACTTTCTGAGACCCAAATCTTTTAGAATTGAGCGGTACTTTTCAAGATCCGTGCGTTGCACATATTTGAGCAACCGGCGGCGTTTGCTAACCAGAATCGACATCGCCCTTTGGCTGGACTTGTCTTTCTTGAATCGCTTGCGATGTTCCGTGAGATGATTAATGCGTCCTGTTAGGATCGCAATCTGGACTTCCGAATCGCCGGTGTCTTTTTCATTTTTACCGTACTTCGTAATGATGGAAGTTACTTCGTCTTTGCTTAATGCCATAAATAAAACTCCTTTATATTTCCTTCTTATACTACTGAAATTTTCAAGAAAGTCAAGCGGTCGCAGTGAGACATCGAAAAAGTAACCCAAATTAATGCGGACTATCCGGTAGCGACAGCTATCGGAGGTCAACACGGGGCTGCGTATGAATGAACGAAAAGCGGTAACGCGGGAAACCAGAGGAGCGTACCACAAGGCAGGCAAAAAGGAAAAAGGCTTGATACTGCACCAGTACGTCCGGCTCACCGGCTATAACCGGAAGCCCGCCGTCCGTGTCCTGGCGAAGCCCGCCGCCGGCAAGACCGTCATAGACGGGAAAACGGTCGTTTGCAAAGCGGAAAAAAAACGAGGCCTAAAAACCGGCCGGGCAAACCGGTCTACACCCGGGAAACCGTTGCCCGTATCGAAGCCGTCCGGAATGTACCTGGCTGAACTCATCAGACAAAACATTGATTTCCTCGCGGCAAGCCGCGGGCCGGACTTGCGCCTCGCCCCGGACATACGCGCCCGGCCGCCGGCCGTATCGGGACGGCGGACAGGCCGCCTCCTGAAACCCGCCGGGGACGCTTTGCCGCTCCGCAGGCATATACGGAATCACAAGCGCCGCCGCCGCCCTCCTCAAAAAAAATCCCCGTCCGGGCCCGGTACACCGGCGCGGAGCGTTCCACCCCCGGGTTTTGCCGGGCCGACACGGTTCATCACTGCGGCAACGCCGGTTCGGGGGAATTTGCGGCCCTTCGGCCCGGCCTCACCCTCACCGGCGCCGGTAGCAACGGCTCATGGAATCTTCCCTGACCGAGGAAGGGCGGGCCGGGCCCGCCGCCCAACGGGCATTGCTGAACCCTGTCGAATTGCGGTATACCCTTAACCATGCCATCGACCAGCTCTTGATAAGGCTAAAGTTACCTTTTCAAAATGTCTTATCACGGGGGGGCGCAGTGCCTCACGTTAAATCTGACCCCGCGTTTTAGGATGAATTTTTTACAACAGGCGTACACGCCTAAAACGCCCGTCAAAACACTTGCGTTACAAGTGAAAACAGGATACTATACATCTAGGGAAGCGCCGATTAAAACTGAAAGGGAGTAGAATAAGAAACGCGGAAAGCAAGAACCGTTTACGGAGATGAGAATACGGGAAGCGAAAACGGATAAGCCGGCGGCGTATAAGGAGCCGGTGAAGCGGCTTGAATACCCGGGGCGGCATCAAAGGGAAAGAGAGGGGCAAAAAGGGGCGTATAAGGCGTTTGCGGGCGCGAATCCATCGAAACGGGCGAGCGGAGGCCGATAGAAGGATGGAAAGGGCAAAAGGCCTGTAAAACGGCGTAAACGCGGCGGATACGGGAGCGTTTTGTGCGCTAAAGCACCCTTGAAACCGTTTTCCGGTAATTAATCAGCCTTGACTTAATGGTCCGTAAGCAGGTGAGATAATATGGGCGCTGGAGTTGGCATTCAGCGTTTATAGAAATATGAGGACGAAAAATGTACGACAAAGAAATGTTAAACGTGGCCATAAAAAAGTACAGCGAGACTCTAAAACACCCTCTGACGCTTGCCGAAGAGATGCGGGCCGGATTGGAGCGGTACTATCACCCCGGAAAGAGCCGCGCCGGCGATGTCCCGTTAAAGCCCGCGCCTCCTGCTAAAGCGGATAACGGCAAAGAGACTGTCGGGAACGAAGAGTTGGATGACGTTATAGAAAAATGCGCCAAGACGCTTAGGGCAGCCCGCAAAACAAAGGCGGCGTGTGTTGGAGAGATGGCGTTTAGACTGGCCGAATGTTATTTCCACAGAGCGCTCCGCTCCCTCGAAAAAAAGGAAATAAAGAAGGCGTTGCGAGACTTCACCGAAGCGATTCGGCTGCGTCCGGATTACGCCGAGGCATATGAGTCCAGGGGACTTGTCTATGCATATAAAGGATTTCTGGGAGAGGCCAAGGCGGACCTTACGAAAACCATCGCGTTAAGGCCCGATTTTTTCGAAGCGTATAACTTCAAAGGGTTTATCCACACGCAACTGGGAAACCTTGACGGAGCCTTGGAGGACCTTGCCAAAGCTATCGCCCTAAAGAGCGATTACGCCGATGCGTACTGCAACAAAGGGATTATCTATGGGAAGCTGGGAGACATTGACAAAGCCCTAGAGGACTTCGCTACGGCTATCGCCTTAAAGAGCGATTTTGCCGATGCGTATGTTCACCGGGGACACGTCTATGCCAATAGGAAATCCTTTGACGAGGCCATAGCGGACTTTACCCGGGCCATTAACATAGACCCGAATCATGCCGATGCCTATAATGGCAGGGGGCGCGCTTACGCGGAGAAAGAAGCCTTTGATGAGGCCATAGCGGACCAGTCCAAGGCTATTGCCCTAAAGAGCGATTTCGCCGTGGCCTATGATAACAGGGCCATTGCCTACGGCGAGAAGGGAATGATGGACGAGGCGCTGGCGGACTTTACGAAAGCTATCGAATTAACTCCCAATAATGAGCGGTCCTATCATAACAGAGGGGTCGCTTATGAGGAGATAACGGCCCTGGATGCGGCCATAGCGGACTTTACGAAAGCCATTATGCTAAAGCCCGATTTTGCATTAGCCTATAGCTGCCGGGGGCGCGTGTATGCCGGGAAGGGAGCGCTGGACGAAGCCATAGCGGATTATACCAAGGCGCTGGCCTTACAGCCGGATATGGTCAAAGCCTATTATTACCGTGCGCGCGCCTATGACCAAAAGGCGCGGCTGGACAGGGAGAAGGCTTTTGAGTTAGACGCCGCCGTTGTCGCCGAGGAGGACGCCGGGCTGAGTCGTCTTGAAAAGCTAGGCGACGGAACGGCGGACGGCGGCGCCTTCGTGCGGGCTGAAGAAAGCGCCGCGCCCGCATGGCGGGGTTTATGTGTAATCCCGTTTGATCATGCCGAATCAAGAAAGGAAAACCTTTATGACGCCTAAGAACCTTTGTATACCGCTC
This sequence comes from Treponema sp., assembly GCA_031283905.1. Lineage (GTDB taxonomy): Bacteria > Spirochaetota > Spirochaetia > Treponematales > Breznakiellaceae > JAIRKH01. Next base: position 11,657 of record JAITAW010000092.1, read on the forward strand.
TGTCTGTTTTCGCTTGCCCCTATCTATGCGCTTGATTTGACTATAGAAAAGGAAGACGTCCGCATTGAACAGCGTGTTGACGGAGGTTTTCATCTTTTCATACGGAAAAAACCTGACGTCGCCTCGGTGCTGATACTCGAAACCACCAAGGATTTTACGTACAACGAGCCGAATTACGCATACCGCGCGCCGGCGTGGAATGAGATCAACGGCGATGAGGCGCGGCTCCTCAACGGCAGGCCCCTTTCTCCGGCAAGCGGCGTGTGGTCGCTCATTGATTCCACGCCGGAGCGTGACGAACAATTCGGCGAGGTTTTTCACATCTATATCCCGTACATCCTGTACTATGGCTATGCGTCCGGACGCCACGGCGAGGTGTACGTCCGGGACGGCGCGTATTTCAACATCCGTACGTTCGCCCTGCCCCACGGCGACTATGACGGCGATTTCCAGGACAACCCCTTTGTCCTGGAAGTAACGCAGAAACCCCTGCCCGGCCCGCCCGATGGAAACTATAGGGGCGATACCTTGGCGGTATTTTCGGATATAAGCCGCAAGACCGGCGGCGAGATGGCGCTGTCGTCCGCGCCTGAAGATATTGCGCCGGCTATTAAAGCCCTGCTTGAAAAAGAGAAGGGCAAATCCCTTGACGTGGTGATCTGTCTTGACACTACCGGCAGCATGAAAGACGATATTGCGGCGATTAGAACGTCGCTGGTACCCCTGTTGTCCGGTATGCAAGGCGGGTTTTCTTCTCTCAGGGTAGGGCTGACGCTTTATAAAGACTACAAGGAAACGTACGTTACCAGAGTGATTCCTTTTACCGCTACTATGGCGGCGATTCAAAGGGAGCTTGACCGGATAACCGCGGGCGGCGGGAAAGATACTCCGGAGGCGGTGTACGAGGCATTGTATGACGGCGCGACTAAATTTCCCTGGGAAGCCCAAGCCCGCGTCATTATCCTCATAGGGGACGCGCCGCCTCATCCGCGTCCTGTCGGCTCTATCACGCGGGAAATGACGGAAGCCGCGCTTATTGAAAAAAACATCACCGCGTATACGATAGCGCTGCCCCAGTGAAGCGTTCACGCAGAGGGTTTGCTTTGCAGTCCGCCCTGTTCCTTTCGCGGCGGCGCTTGTTTTAGCGGTGTTTATAAACGGGGCTGTTTGGGGGGCGGACGATTCCGGCACGGCTCGCAGCCCGGCGGCGGATCAGGACCTGGTTATCCTATTGAAGTATCTCTCTTCAACAGCCCAATTTTATCCCGTGATTATTGACGGGGTCCGGATGGAAATTCTGGCGGTAAAAGCTCCGGACGGAACGTATCGTACCGTATTCAACACCTGTCAGGTTTGCTACGCATCGGGCCGGGGCTATTACAAGCAAACCGGGAGCGTCCTGGTCTGCCAGAACTGCGGCAGCCGTTTCCCCATGAGCCGTGTGGAGGTATCCTCCGGCGGCTGCAACCCGGTACCGATATTCCCGCAGTACAAACTCCAGGATGAAGAAAAGATCGTTATTCCAAGGGATTTTTTGATACGGGCCAAGGGTATTTTTGCGCGCTGGAAAGCGTGATTTCCCCCAAATCCCCTCTCACCCGCAGGTGAGATATCCTCTCACCCATAGGTGAGAACCACTCTCACGCATAGGTGAGAGATCCTCTCACGCGGAACCGCCGGCCGTCAGATCCTTGTCGAAGATGAAGGTGTGCGGGTTTTTGAGCGCCTTCCCGCTGCCGTACTGGGTGATGATCCGCACCCGCCACGCGCCGGCGGCCAGGGCGGGGATCACGGCGATGAGATCCGAGGGGTTGTTGACCACGAAGTCCGTGGGGTCTACCTTGACCGGCGCGCCCGAGGGGTCGCCCGCCGGCACGAAGTAGAGGCCCACCGAGGGGTCGTCCCCGGCAATCTTCAGCTTGGCCCCGGCGATCTTGACGTCCCGCCCGGGGGTGAGCTTGTCGTTGACCGTGCCGGTCTTTACGTCCACCACTTATCGGGTAAGATGCCCCATTATAGCGCGTTGCGGGGGAAAAGGAAAGGGCGCTGAAACGCCATAGGGCGAGTCGCGTTACCGGTAAAAAGCGCGGACGGCCCCGAGGCGTCTGGCGGCGTGTCCGCGCGTAAACGCTCCCGCCGCGTGTTATTCGCGGTGAGGTCTAAACGCGCCCTAACGGGCGTGCCTCTTAGGGCCGTTAGCGTTGGTAATATCGCCGCAAGATGGTAGCAGACGGGTTTACCGCGCAAACCCGCACAGGTACATACCTTCCGATATGTTGGCATTGTTTACAATTATGTATAATATTGGCATAAAATAAGCGGAAAAGCGACCGAAGGCGGCTTTTTTTGGCATGTTTCTTGCTTTGTTTAAGAAAGAGGCATTTTGCAAGTACGGCAGTTCCTATTGACATGATGTGTACTTGTGTATACTCTATAAGCATACTAGAGGAATGAAAAATTCCTTAAAAAGGGGTGAAAATGAAAAAAAGAAGCCTTATGAAAGGTGTTTTGCTGACGGCGGCGGTCTGCGCGTTTTCCGCGGCATGTTCCAAGGAACAGACAATCAAGATCGGATTCAACATTCCATTGACGGGCGATTCTCCGAAAATCGGCGAAGGCGCGAAGTATTCCGGCGAGCTTATCAAGAACGTTATAAATGAAGCGGGCGGGCTTGATGTTAAAGGCAAAAGATACAAACTGGAATTCGTGTATGTTGACAACGAGTTGAGACCGGAATCTGCGGTGCAGTCCGGATTGCGGCTCATTGAACAGGACAAGGTGCTTGCCATAGTGGGACCCTGCGGTTCGGGGCGGGCGATTCCCGGCGGGCAGGTCGCCAATGAAAACCGTACCCCGATGGTTTCTCCGTGGGCGACTAATCCGGCGGTTACTTTGGACAGACCCTATGTGTTCCGCGCATGCATCCTCGATCCGGTTCAGGCGCCGGCGGCGGTCAAATTCGTTCGGAATGGGTTCCCGTCGATTAGTAAAGCGGCGATTCTCTATAATATTGAAGATGACTACTCCAAAGGGCTGGCGGGCTATTTCCGCGCCGATTGGGAAAAGGCGGGCGGCGTCATAACCAATTTTGAAAGTTTCGGACAAAAAGATCAGGATTTCGCGGTTCAGTTGACGCGGATTGTCAACTCCGGCGCGGAACTGCTGTATTTGCCTGATTACTACAACCACGTCGCCCTTATCGTTTCCCAAGCGAAAGACCTCGGCTGGGGCGACAAGCCGGTACTGGGCAGTGATTCGTGGGGTTCGGCGGATCTGTGGTCGCTTTCAAAAGGCTTGGTGAAAGGGTATTTCTTCACCACCCACTATGCGGCGGCCGGCGCGGTCGGTTCAACGAAAGAGTTTATTGACAAGTACAAAGCGGCATACGGCTATGTCCCCGATGATGTGGCCGCTCTTACCTATGATTCGGTCAACATCATTCTTGAGGCGATCAAAACCGTTGGTTTGACCGGCGATCTTGCGAAAGACCGCGATGCAATCAAAGATACTATAGCCAATATGAAAAATTTCCCGGGCATCACCGGCACGATGAGCTTTGACGCAAACGGCGATCCCGCAAAACCGGCTGTTGTAGTCAGAGTGAACGACGCGGGCGAGTTTGAGTATGTAACATCGCTGTAAGTGCATGGCGTTTCGAGTATGCGCTACCGGGAAAACATCGTTTTTCCGGTAGCGTAATCCGGACGAATCTGAAAGGGTTTTGCGAGCCGGAACTAAGTCTAAAATCATTGCAAAAGTTTGGAAGCAAGATAAAAAAGGAAAGCCATGTTATCGATGCTATTGCAGAATGTGTTTAGCGCCCTCCAGTGGGGCAGTTTTTACTCGATGATCGCATTGGGGTACTGTCTGGTATACGGAGTGCTTAGACTCATCAATTTTGCCCATGGCGATATTTTTATGAGCGCGTGTTATATCGCCTTTTTTATTACGGCGGGGCTGTTAGGCGTGTTTGGCGGGCAGAACCCGCTGGTTTTTGTGTTGACGCTGATCCTTACCATGGCGGCGACGGCCCTTCTCGGCGTTACCATAGAACGCGTTGCGTACCGTCCGTTGCGGCGCAAAGGTGTGAACCGGCTTTACGTGGTGATCACCGCCTTGATGGTCGGCTTTATTCTTGAAAACGGCAATTTGGCGTTTCTAGGGGCGAGTTCCCGGACGTTCCCCGATATACTTGACAAACGCATTTGGCAGATTGGTCCGGTCTCGCTCACCAATTTGAAGGTGTTGGTTATCATTGCGGCGTTCGCCGTATACGGGTTGCTGGAGTTTATCGTCAGAAAGACCGTGTTCGGCATGGCGATGCGGGCGATATCTTATGATAAATTCGCTATACCCCTGATGGGGATTCCGATAAACGCAATCATCACTTTTACGTTCGCGCTGGGTTCCGGTTTAGCCGCAGTGGCCGGCATATTGTACGGGATGTCCTATCCGGTGATCGATCCGTATATGGGTACCATCATCGGGTGGAAGGCCTTCATCGCGGCTGTTGTGGGCGGCATCGGCGACATCAAAGGCGCGTTTTTGGGCGGCTTCATTCTGGGCTTTATCGAAATTTTTATCACCGCGTTCTTTCCCTCAAGTTACAAGGATCTCATCTCCTTTGTCATACTGTTGATCATTCTAAGTATAAAACCGACCGGCTTCTTCGGCGTGGCCCGAAGCGCCAAAATATAGGAGCGTGAGATGACGCCGTACATCGCAAACCATGATAAAAAACACGACATCCGGTTCTTTTTCTTTGTTGTCGCCGGTATGATCGCCCTCACCCTCATGGCGCAGGCCGGTCTTATAAACCAGTACATTCAAACGGTGATAATGTCCATCGGCATTAACATCATCTTCGCATCGAGCCTCAATATTATAAACGGGTATATGGGCGAATTTTCCTGCGGACACGCGGGGTTTATGGCTGTCGGCGCATATGTTTCTTCGGTGCTGTCCCTGATTTTGTTTACCGAGAATAAATTCACCGGCGCCCCGCTGCTTCCTTCCGGGACGAGCGTTTTTCTTTTTCCCGCGGTTATCATTATAGGCGGGATTGCGGCTGCTTGCGCCGGTCTTATTGTGGCGCTCCCGTCGTTCAAAACGCGGGACGACTACCTTGCGATCATCACCATCGCGGCAAACTATATCATTATGACCGCCTTAAACAATATTGAAGCGACCGGCGCAAGCAGCGGTCTTATGGGCATGAGAGCCGTCGTGAACGCCATGCGGGATGTTGTTCCGCTGCCGTGGATGCTGATATGGATTTTGGCGTTTGCGCTTGTATGCGTCATCGCCATAAAACGGCTCATGGGTTCCACACTCGGCAAGGGCATATCCGCAATACGCTATGATGAAATATCCGCCGAAATCATGAGTGTCAACACCAACCGGATCAAGCTATTGGCGTTTTGTTTCTCCTCCGGCTTGGCCGGTGTCGCGGGAGGGCTTTTCGCCCACATGATCAGTTTTATCAACCCCAAAACCTTCGACATTATGAAGTCAACCGAAGGCATGGTGATGGTGTATTTGGGCGGCATGGGATCGCTTTCCGGGTCCGTGCTATCCGCAATGCTGTTCACCTTCCTGCTGGAACTCCTGCGCCCCTTGCAGATACTCAAGTGGGTGTTCATCCCCCTGCTGCTGATTCTGCTCATGCAATTCCGCCCCGAAGGGCTTTTGGGACACCGTGAGTTGTCGGATGTCATTCCGCACTTGCATTTCAAGTTGGGATTTTCAAAAAAGCGGAAAAAAGGAGGACAGGATGCCGGCTAGCGTTCATCTTGAAATAAAAAACCTGAGCCATTTTTTCGGCGGCTTGCAAGCACTTGAAAACATAAACGTTACCTTGCAAAGAGAGGAGATTGGAGGGCTAATCGGGCCAAACGGCGCGGGCAAGACAACCGTGTTTAACCTCATAAACGGCTTTTATGTGCCGAGCGAGGGCGATATTATCGTTTCCGGGGTGCGGATCAACGGAAAGAAGCCGCACGAAATAGCCGCCATGAAGATAGGCAGAACGTTTCAGAACATCAGACTGTGGAGCGAGATGACGGTGCTTGACAACATCCGTATATCCCAGCATTACCGGCTGGGGTATAACGCGGCGGACGCCTTTTTCCACACCAAACGCTACAAGCAACGGGAGGCGGAGATCACTCAACAAGCATGGGAACTGCTTGAAATTTTCAAACTGGCGGATTTGGCGTACGAATATCCCAAAAATATTCCCTATGGAATTCAGCGCAGAGTGGAGATTGCCCGTGCTCTTTCCTTGCAACCGGATCTGTTGCTTCTTGACGAGCCCGCCGCCGGTTTGAGTACCGTTGATACGGTTCAGCTGATTGACTATGTTATATGGCTTCACGAAAAATTCCATTTGACTATTTGGATGATAGACCATCAGATGGATGTGATTATGAAGCTGTGTCAGAATATTACGGTGATTGATTTTGGAAAGGAAATCGCTTCCGGCTCTCCCGAAGAAATCAAGAACAATCCCGATGTGATAAAAGCATATCTGGGAGACGGGCAACTCTAAAACCATGAACGCAAGGTGGAACCATGTTACTGGAAGTTCAAAATTTAAAGGTGAGTTACGGAAACATTGAAGCTCTATACGGCATCTCTTTCAATGTTGATAAAGGGGAAATTGTTACGCTGATCGGCGCCAATGGCGCGGGTAAAACCTCAACCCTGATGAGTCTGGCGCGTCTTCCGCGTCCTGAAGCTCCGATTGTCACCGGCGGTGACATTCTTTACAATGGAACGAGTATACTGAAAATCGAGCCTCATGTCCTAATTCAGAAAAAGATGCTGGTGCTGGTGCCGGAAGGCAGGCATATTTTCGGCAATCTTACGGTGGATGAAAATCTTCAGATGGCGACCTACGCGCACCGCCGCGATATTAACAGGAATGCGTTGATAAGTGAATTGAGCGATCTGGTCTATACGCTTTTCCCGCGCCTGTATGAGCGGCGCAAGCAGCGCGGCGAGCTTTTGAGCGGCGGCGAGCAACAGATGCTTGCCGTGGGACGCGCCCTTATGACCGGCAGCGATTTCATTCTGCTTGACGAGCCTTCGATGGGGCTTGCGCCCAAGTTGATGTACGAAATGTTCAGGGCGTTGAAAAAACTCAACACCGACAAGCATGTTACGATTTTGGTTGTGGAGCAGAACGCAAAAGTCGCTTTGGAATTCGCAAACCGGGGGTACGTGCTTAAAACCGGCGAGATCATCATTCAAGGGACATCCGAAGAACTGCTGGTTCACCATGAGGTGAGAAAGGCGTATTTGGGCGGCTGAAGCTTCCGTAATGAAGCATTCGTATTAACGCGCCGCGTGAATAAACATGTGAGGAATGTGAAGGAAAACACCCGGCCAAAGGAAAACCACCGATTCTTTTTGAAGATTGGGCCATCGCGCCGCTCAAATTACAAATGTTTGTCAAGCCGTGTCCAATGCCGTTAAAGAAAGAGGGCGTCTGGACGGACGCCCTCTTTCTTTTTTCCTTCACTCGATTCTGAACCGCGCCACTTCCCTCATAAGCGTCTCTATCTGCCGCTTGTTCTCCGCGCTTATATCGTTCACCCTCATCACCGCCGTGCTTATCTGTTCCGCTCCCGCCGCCATCTCCCTCATCCCTCCGCTTATCTCCACCGTCATCGCCTCCGGCGCCTTGCTCTCCCCAAGCACCTCACGGCTCCTCCCTTTCCAACGGACATAAGGATAATGGTAAGGAGTCCGGTGGCGATGAGGCATATAACCAGCATCCGGTAGACGGGCGCCATGACGGTGTTCCGTGAGACGCCGATGGCCATTGTCCACGGCGTGGGAGAATATCCGATAGTAAAGGGTACCGCGTAGTACTGGCCTAAACTTGACCCATAAAGATGTCGTGTCTTGCACTGCTAAAATCAGCGGACGGCCTCTCATACGCCGGATTGTCGCGGCACGATGGGCCCGCTATTGTTAAACTATCGTTGCCCAACAGGTTATATATAGCTTTGGCTTCAGCCCGATTCGCGCCGCTATCGTTTTTGTTAAACGCATCCACTTCCGTCATTTCCTACTCCATGTGATTAGACTTTCAGGGCATTATATCATGTTTTTCAGAAAGTTATGGGTCAAGTTTAGAGATCTGGAGGACGGTGTCTGATTGGGGAGGGCGATATGAGAAAGAGACGGGAGTTCCTGTAGTAACCGCCTCAACCATAGTATCGAGATAGGGGCCGAAGGTGTCTACTTCTGACTCCCGCAGGTTCTTTCCAAGCCATTCCGGGTCGTTGTGGGCAGCGACAATACCGCCCGCGCTGAACAAAAACGCATGACCATCGCCGAAAGTTTTATCTTCTCTACAATAGTCTGTATAACCGGTAATGTGATAGCGGTTCCTACAAAACCTATAATCTGTCTGTTATCCTTTACCGGAACGCCTATATTGGCAATTAACATGTTCTCCTGTGGAAGCGGATACGGAGGAACCGTATAAACGGCGGAATGAGGTAGAACGATTTTTTCCGGCGGCTCAAGGAAATGCGAGAGATTGCGCCCGCTATGACACGCTTGACAGCATGTTTACCGTTTTTATCTATCTCTCCTGTATTTGTATCTCTTTCCGTTGGATAAACACGCCCCGGATTAATTTTGAGGCATAACCGGATATTGACTAAAACTATCTAGGTACGTATAATAACAATCTATGTATTTTCAGGAGGGTTTATGAGTGCCAGAATAAGGCTTAAAAAAATGGGCGCAAAGAAACGTCCGTGTTATCGTATTGTGGTTATGGACAGCCGTGCGCCCCGTGACGGAAAGGCAATCGAAGAACTCGGTTACTACCATCCGGTGGAAGCTGAGGAGCGGCAGTTGGTTCTCAATGTGGATAAAGTAAACGAATGGTTGCAAAAAGGCGCGAGTATGAGCGATACGACGCGCGCGTTGCTGAACAAAAAAAAGGCGCGGGTTGCAAAGGTATAAGCGTGGAAAAAGATTTGGTCGAATATATTGCAAAATCTTTGGTGGATGATCCTTCGCAGGTGGACGTTGCCGTTATAGAAGGCGAGAAATCCACCGTTCTGGAATTAAAAGTAGCGTCTGAAGACATTGGCAAAGTCATCGGCAAGCATGGCAGAATCGCGAAAGCCATGCGGACGGTGTTGCAAGCGGCCTCCGCAAGAACTGGCAAACACATGGTATTGGAGATACTTGACTGACCGAACGTTTTGCGGCGGGACTGATTGGCGCCCCGTTTGGGATCAAGGGTTTTGTAAAAGTGCGGTCTCTGTCCGGGGAATACGGACATTTGGAGCGGCTTAAAAGTGTTGTTCTCCGTAAGGAAAACAAGGAGCGGCCGTACGAGATTGAGGAGATAACCGTACTCTCCAACAGCCTTGCCGTGAAATTTGCCGGCGTTGATACGCCCGAAGCGGCGAAATTGTTGTCCGGCGCGGAGTTTATTATTTCGCGCCGTGAGGCGGCTCCGCTCAGAGCGGGCGAGTTCTATGTTGAGGATTTGCGTTCTTTGGAAGTATTTTGCGCCGGCGAGAAAATGGGTGATATCCTTGACGTGGTGGAAGGCGGCGGCGGAAGCCTTGTTGAGATCCGCCTTCTGAACGGAGAAAAGCGGTTTGTGCCTTTTAGAAACGAATTTTTTGGCGTCATTGATGTTGAGCGTAACACGGCGGAGTTGCTAAACAGGTGGATTTTAGAGTGAAGTACACGGCGCTTTCCCTGTTTCCTGATATTATTGATGCGTTTATGCGACATTCTATCATGGCAAAGGCGATAGAACGAGGGCTGGTGACGTATCAGGCGGTACATATCCGCGATTTTACCTTTGACAAGCATAAAGTCTGTGATGACGCGCCCTATGGGGGCGGGGCGGGCATGTTGATGTTGCCCGAACCATTAGGACGCGCCCTTGAATCCGTGGGCGTGAGAAACCGTTTTGAGTCGCAATCCTTTGCCCGCAACATGGATGATGAAGCGGAAGCGGCCGCCGCGCATGTGGTGAAAAAAAGAGTAGTGTACCTGACGCCTTCCGGCAAGAGTTTCACCCAAGCCGTTGCGCAGGAACTTGCCGCGGAGCAGGAGTTGGTGTTGCTGTGCGGGCGCTACGAAGGCATTGATCAGCGGATAATAGACGCCTATGTTGACGATGAAATTTCCGTGGGGGATTATGTGTTGTCTTCCGGCGAAGTCGCGGCGCTGGTGGTCATAGACGCGACGTACCGGCTCATTGAACA
>JAITAW010000097.1 GCA_031283905.1 Treponema sp.
CCTACACCCGCGCCATGATCGCCGCCAACCGTTACCCCCTCCTCTGCGACCTCCCCCGCCGCCCCCCCCCCCCCGCCCCCCCCCCCCCCCCCCCCCCCCGGCCCCGCCCCCGGCGGCCCCCCCCCCCCCCCCCCCCCCCCCCGGCACGGGTCAATAGCGCGGTATCGGTTTTGCCGCCCGATACGGGGCATCGCGCTTGAGGGGGTATGGGCGATGGCGAGGAACGGGAAAGGGCCGTTATTAAGGGCGTAGCCCTTTTGGGGTTTAATTCTCGCGTGACTTCTGGTGAAACGGAGGGAGTATTACCGGGGGATGGGTAACGAAGCTTTGGAAAAGAAGTCGCGTTATTATAAAATAAAGAAATTGGCGGTTTCTGCTTGACAAAATAACATAGGAACGAAACGAGGGTGCGTGGCTGAAAGAAAAGACGAAAAGGCGTTGGCGGAGTATGAGGAAGTGAGAAACCATCGGTCGTGGAGGCGGAGGCGGTTTTTGGGCGGCTCAAAGGGAACTAGGGGGGACCGGAGATTTCCGCCGCTCGTGGCGGCGAAAGTCTCGGTGGAATGGGGTCACGCCGGCACTGGAGTATAATATGAAGCGGGTGTACCGGATAAACGGATAGAAAACGACATAAAATCAGTGTATTGCCGGAAAAATGCGAATAAAACCGCCGCCGCCATGACAACCGCTTTTTCCCTCTTGTCTTCGCTTTCCATAAAGCGGATAATACAATAAATGACACGCAAACCATCAACGTCGGCGAAGCCCTTTTTAATCAGAACCGGGACGTCAATGCTCCAGCGTATCTGGATAACCATTCAGTATTTCGGCGGCAACGGACTTGCAAACCATGCGGCGGCTGGCGCATACGGTTTTTTGCTCTCCCTCATGCCGGCGTTGCTCCTTGTCGCCTATTGTATCTCGGCGCTATTCGCTTTTTCATCCCATGAGGCGGCGCAAATCATCCTGAACGTGGGATTCTTGGGCAGTGTCTTTGACATTGGCAGCACGGTGGTGCGGTTTTTGGATGCTTTTAATCCGGGATTGGCCGGCGCCACCTCCCTTATCAGCATGGTGTGGGCTGCCATCGTACTCGCTTTCTCCTTGCAGCGAGGGCTTAATTCCATCTTTTTAAATTTTTTACATATAAAGGCGTCAAACCCCATAAAAGCCTACCTCATCCCACTGGGTTTGGAAGCGGCGGTCATTTTATTTGTGTTTATCACCATATTAGGCGCACATCTTTCCATCCTGCTGTTCGGCGCGGGCACCGCGCCAAGAGCCTTGCAAATAGGGCTTTCGATCCTTCCTTTTGTAGGGTTGGGGCTGCTTGCCTTTGGAGCGTATCGGATCGTGCCAAATGGATATCCAGGCTGGAAATCCGCGCTTGCGGGCGCGGCGCTGTGTATCATCATATACGCCGTTCTTTCCGCGTTGTTCAACGTGTTTATAAATCCGGAACATTACCACGTTATATATGGCATGTTGGGTGATCTCATTCTGCTTTTGGCTAAAGTGTACTTTTTCTTCATATTTTTCTTTATCGGCGCTCAATTCGCCTTTGTCGTTGAATATTTTGACGCTCTTCTTTTTATTAGGTTGCGGATGGCGCGTTCCAGCCCCAAGCCATTTTTCATTGACAAAGCGCTTTTTGCTTCCGTTAAAAACGGGCGGCTGCGAACATATTGCCGCTCATATCAACCGGGTGAAACCATCTTCCTTCAGGGGGAGGACAGCCACGAAATTTACTACATTCTCTCCGGCGCGGCGCACGTCTATCTTGCCAATAAAAAAGGCGGCCGTCAAAAGCGTGTCGCGGTGATAACAGCCGATAATTTTTTCGGGGAAATGGGGCATGTGCTTGCGAGCAAACGCTCGGCCACGGTAAAGGCGGACGCCGATTTCATCGCGCTTGTTTTGCCGCCATGCCTGTTTGAGCACATTTTGGCTATTGATAAAAATTCTGACAACAAAGTGATCGAAATGCTGTCTGAACGGCTTAAACACACGAATGATCAACTGACGCAGGAGATGCAAACGTCTTTAGACGCAGCCGTTAAACGCCCTGTTTGAGACACAAGCGTCTTTAGACGTAACCGTTAAACGTCCAGCATTTTAAAAAATCGTTCCGGCAAAGGGGTTTTGAAGGTTCTCATTTCAGTTTCACCGGGTAAGATAATGGAAAGGCTTTTTGCGTGAAGCATAAGGCCCATATGCGGATCCGGCGCTCCGTAGATGGGATCGCCGAGGATCGGGTGTCCAATATGCCGCAGGTGTACGCGCAGTTGGTGAGTGCGTCCGGTCTTCGGTCTGAGCAGGAGGAGGGCGCATGGTTTTCCGTAGCCGCCGCCTGCCGTATACGGCGCCGCATTCGATGGTTTTTCCCATGAACGGATGGTTTTGTAGTAAGTAAGCGCGGGCTTCCCTTTGTCGCAGGACACTGAGAACCGCTTGCGGTTATGGCTGTCCCGCGCTATGTTTCCCTCAATGACACCGGAAGCGGTTTTTGGTATGCCTTGAACCATAGCGGCGTATAGTTTCCGCGCTTTTCTGTTTTTGAACTGATCCGATAAAAAGGCAAGCGCGTCGTCATCGTAGGCGGCTATAAGTACGCCGGACGTGTCCTTGTCAAGCCGGTGGACGATACCGGGGCGGAAGGCGGCGCCGGTCTGTATGCCGCCGCATGAAAGCCGGCGATAGAGCAGGGCGTTGGCTACAGTGCCGCTGGCGTTGCCGGCGCCCGGATGTACTACGAGTCCCTGCCGTTTGTTGATGACAATGACCCTGTTATCCTCGTAAAGCGTTTCCAACGGTATATTTTCTGGCGTTAAGCCGGTTGGCGCCGCTTCGTCCCATGAGAATTCCAGCCGGTCGCCGTTTTGTACAATACGGGAGATTTTTACCGGCTTTCCATTGACGCGGGCGATAAGGCGGCGGGTCTTTACCTGGGAGCGGGTAAGCAGCTTGAGCTTTTCGGCCACAAACCGGTCGAGTCTCATTTCCGGCAAGACATCTTTCGCAATGCAAGAAAAAGACGGCATCACCCATCCTCATCCGTTTCGTTCTGGGGTGCGGGGCTTGTTTGCAAGGGTTGCCTTATAATAACCGGCTGATTATCCGGCGTACGGATACTCTTTTGTTTCTCGTTATGACGTTTTATCTGAATGATAACAAAATCAGCCAAGGCGACAAAAAGAGAAATACCGGCGGCTATGCCGATGCTCCGCATTTTTTCTTCGGTCGTTGGATCGTACGCGCCGGCACCCTTGAGCGGCCAGGGGGCGTATTTCATGTTCCCGCCAAACCCCGCCCAACGGATACTATCCGTAACAAAGGATGCGGTGAAAAAAGCGAAAGGAAAAGAGCCGAACGCTATGATGTCAAACCGCCTCATATCTTTCGCCCACTGGGGAAAATCTTTGGAATCAATGCGTATCGCGTCTTGAACAGTATTGGTTGTCTGCGCTGAAAGAGAAACGCTCACGACAAGCGACAGAATAAGAAAAATAACGCTTTCTTTACAAAAAAAAACATGCGGAAGTCCGGACTTCAGTCGTCGGCGTTCATTTTTACGCATTGCATTCTCCTTTAACGCCATGCTTTTTTTGGTGGTTGCAGTCAAGCGTTGATTTCGGCACCGATAATTTCTTTTCTGGCTTTTCTGGATATGGAAACAAATTTTTCTTCCGGACGTTCTTAAATATCGTATTCTAATAGATTGATGATAGATGGTCAATAGATCTTTATTCGGAAGGACAAGCGCCGGTTGTCAAGCCGCCGGGTTGGAAATGCCGCCGTTGCCTCGAATGGCCGCGCCGTCCGAATACTGATGAGGGCGATATGGAATTCATCGGCGGAGAAAGTTGAATGCATAATAGCCCGGTAGTTCCCCTGCCGTGGCCGTTGGTTGGCAGGGGAACGGAACTGTTTCCTCAATAAACCCAGTCTCTTAAAGACGTAAAAAGCAGAGTTTTGACACGGTCTGGGGCGGCGCTTCTCCCAAAAAGGATGAGGGATCTTGCGAGGCTGTTTTCTACGTATCGGCTGTACAAGAAATAGCAGACACGGTTGAAGAGCCGTATCCATTTGCTTGAAGGAAGATCTGTAGAGGCTGCTCCGGAAGAAATCTTCGGGAGAAAGATGCGAGAGAGAGGTCGGGCAGCCAGTGTTCATGTACATTGGCCGCATCCTCAAATTGCCGGTAATTACCGGAGTTCCGAGCAGGGAAATCGAATCTCGGAGAGAGAAAATCGGGTCTCAGAGACCGGACTTAGTAACTCATGTTATGCAACGGCCACCGCAATGCACGATGCGTAACATGAGTTATATTGTCAAACTGTGAAAAACATGATAGTATTGAATTTAGTTAGGAGAAATGATGTATATTGTGGAGGCAAAAGCGTTTTTTATCCGCTCCAATGGATCAGCGTTACCGGCAAGTTCGTCCGGAACACCAGTTCAAAAGTCATCGGCGTTATTCCCGTATTGCGGACGGACGTATGGAAAATAGAAATCCACACGCAATACACTTCGGCGGCATCTTCCTGAAAAAACCACGCATTAGGGGATAAAATAAGGTGAAATCAATACAATATGTCTATGTTCTTGTCAGCGATGAAAAAGATTTTTTTTCTTGAGCAAGCTTTGTTGTCAATTACATCATTGCACATTAAAATCCAAAATGCTGACATTACAGTTTTAGTTGACGATATAACTGCAAATACATCGATAAATGCGAGAGTGGAAATATATAATATTGCCAATCTTCGTTGTTTGATTTGCTTATACGCCGTGGTTTTAACAAAAACGGCGTACAATAACGATATGATGATCTCGGCTTTTAGCGAGAACACCTGTCTTTGCCACCATAAGGAGCGTTGTTTTCCGACTTATTAAGACATAACTATTATACAATAGAACCAAAGCTGCTTCCCTTCTTGAGGAAGCGCTATGAAACGCCAAAACACGTGCGCAAGCCTTCATGGAGTTTAAGCGCAAGTGAAATACGTGTTCTTGAGAAAGCATTGAACAAATTGTGTCCTTATGGCGGAATAGTATATTCACTATTTAAGACAAT
>JAITAW010000161.1 GCA_031283905.1 Treponema sp.
AAACATGGGAACGGCCGCCTTATACGATCTGATCTTCGTTCATACGGTTGAGCCGAATCTTCCTCGCGACAAACCGGTCGCGCTCATGGATTACCCGGCGTTTATACCGTGTTTGGCGAAGAAGAACGCGGACGGGCTGACTGCGGAACGTTGGGAGCTGTACGTGCGCGGCATTGAACTTGCGAACTGTTATTCCGAGGAAACCGCGCCGGAAAAAGTCCGCGCTTTTTTTGAAGCGGAAGCTACGGCCAAGGCGGAACACGCGCTTACGCCGCATGCCGTTGACATGGACTATTGGAAGGTGTTCTCCATGCGCCGGGAAGTGTATCCCCGCTGTTCAGGCGTTGCAATGGGCGTAGACAGGCTTATTATGAGCGTTACCGGACATTCCAGTATAGACAGCGTACTGCCGTTCCCCATGCAGCGTTTTTGAGGAAGCGCCGTTGTATTTTGAATTGACGCCGGCATTGATCGAAAACATCCTCTTTTGCATGGAAAATCAAAACGCCCGGTTCGTTTTGGACGCTGAAAATTCGTTTATAGTGGACAAAAACGATATTGCGGACAAGGACGATTCCGGCGGCGACCGGTACATCCCCATTCCTGAATGGAGTTCGTCCGATGGGTTTCACTTGATGGAATGTTTTGCGTCCGGCTTTCGCAACCCCCTCGTGCAGGACGCTTTGTGGGCGAGCCTTGAGCAGGGCAGAGGCGTATTCCGCGCATTCAAAGCGGCTGTGAGCAAATTTCCCGACGCGGAAAAACACTGGTTCGCCTTCAAACGAAGAAAAATGCGGCGTACAATTATCGCATGGTACAACGCGCTTCGGGAACATTGGAACATGGAAAAAATCGGCGAAGAACCGGATGAAACCGAAGACCTGTTTCCAGAGGATTTCATCTTCCGCGAATACGAGGCGAAAGACGCTGAGGCGGTGAACACCCTGCACAACACATGCCGCGCCGGGAAGCCGCATGATATGGGCGATCCCGTGTTAGTGGTCGAGACCGCGTCCCATGACTTTGTGGGCTTCATCGCCGTCAAACGGAAGGAAGCCGTTCTCTCTATATGCAATCTTGAAATCAGCCCCGAATACAGAGGGCTGGGCATCGGTTCGGAACTCTGTTCCCGCCTCATACAAACTCTCGAACAGTCCCATGTGTCAAAAGTATATATAGATCTGCCTGTTGAGTTTGAAGGGTTTTCCCGCTTCCTCTACCGATCATCGTTTAAGCCGGTTGCGACACGGTACTGCCTTGAGATGCAATAGACGGATGCGATGCGCCTGTCAATGCTTCTCCCGCAGATGTCAACCTTCGCCGCGAATGAAAATCAACGCTATCGCCCCAACAAAGAAAACATTCGCCCCGATGCCCATGATGACGCAGATAAACGAGCCTGCTTCACAGATCACGGCTTTCAAGGAGTAATAACGCGCCTGTCTTCGCTCCTGCGGCTTCCGTATCGCCAGCATGTCGGCGCGTATGCTCGCGGCTTCGGATTGTTTCCGTAAAAACCGGCTGAGCGCGGTGAACAGAATGCCGGGCGGAAAAAAGGGAAACAGCGGTATAAACACCGCGATAAAGGCGGTTATTACCGTGAGCCAGAACGCGGGATGGCGCAGAAAGGAAACAGTCGTAACAATGAGGGAGAACGCCCCGATGAGGATGGAATAGGGCGTAATGGCATTCCAGTAATCGTTCTTGTTTCTACTTGCGCCTATGATTCGTGGAACAAGGTTTTCCTCTTCCGTGTCGTACAAAACGGCGATGAGCGGGGTTTTCTTGGTTGAAGCGAAAATTCGCCGTCCCTCGAGTTGAACAAGTTCTCCGGCGACAAAAATTTTCGTGTCTTCGAAAAAACCGGGGAGTCTATGCCATACGATACGTTGCAGACTGCTGTTGTTGATGAAAAAAAAACGCGCGTTCCGCAGTTCAACAGGAATCAGCAAGGAATCGCTTTTGACCCACAGCGTCTTTTCGGATGTGGATTCAATTTTTCCGGACAAGCGGTACTGCTCGTCTTGGCCGTCTCTACGTTCAAGCAGCCGCCATGTTTCATAGTCCAGAAGCGGTTTGCGCAGAACTTCCTTGAATCGTTGCCGGAAGACCTTCTTGTGCCGGCGGCGTATGCATACCCCGGCCAACGGTAGCACGCCGTACCAGAAAACGAGGATGCCCGCAATGGCAAGCAGATCAGCTATTCTCATGTCGAGTGTTCATATCCTGTATGTTACAGGATACAACTTTTATAGAGAAAAGGACAGACGAGGCAAAAAAACAACGGTCAAGGAAAAAATTTCACTTGATTTAATTTTATATATTGTGCATACTATTCTAAATTGACAAAAACGCTAAGGGAGATGTCACGGATTGACGGCAAAATTCAACACTTGTTTAAGAATGGGACTGCTCTGTTTGCTCATAGTATGTACCATTGTGTTAATTTTTCCTATAAAAGCTGATGCAACCAGGCCTGAACTACAAGTAGAAGCTATGGAAGCCCGCGGCGGTATGGGGCTTGTCATTGCCATTGACAATGATGGTGGTACGGATACGGGGACTACGGCCGAAATTGAGCCGGAAGATTTCTCCAAACCAAAAATGTTGTTGTACACCTCGTATACGGTTCAAAAAGGTGATACGGTTGGTGAAATCGCCCAGCGCTTCGCGCTCGAACAGGGAACCCTCATATCGGTAAATAATATAACAAACGCCAGAGCGCTACAAATAGGGCAGGTCCTCAAAATCCCAAACCAGGACGGCGTACTTGTAAAAGTTGAAAGAACAGCAACGGGAAAAAGATTGCCGACATTGAATGAATTTATACAGACGCTTTCCAAGAACAAAAAATATCAAGGAATTCCTTCTTCAGAAGAGGAGTTGTATGTCTTCGCTTCTTCCATACAGAGCGCAAATGAATTATTTATGGATATACATGAAAAATTCGGAACGGAAACCAGAAATATTTTTATTCCCAACATAAAGATGAGCAACCTTGACTTGCAGGAAATCAACGGAGATATTTTCCTCTGGCCGGCCCGCGGGTATATCACCGATTCCTACGGCTACCGAAGCAATCCATTTGGCGGCGTATCCCGCGAATTTCATAACGGTCTGGACATAAGCGCCCGTACAGGTACGCCGGTGGGGGCGGCCATGGCAGGGCGCGTAACCTTTGCGGGCTGGAGCGACTCCTATGGATACCATGTGGTGATAAGTCATTCGGGCGGCTACCGCACCCTGTATGCGCACCTGAGCGCAATCATCGCCAAGGCGGGCGTTTACGTCAACGCAGGCGAGCTGATCGGCAGAGTAGGCAGCACCGGACGCAGCACCGGACCTCACCTGCACTTCACCGTGTATAAGAACGGCGTTACGGTAAACCCGCGCCTTTTGTTGCGGTAGCTGAAGCGTTGCCGACGGAGCGTGTGTGGATTGGCGTGAATTAACCTACAACGAAACATTTGAACGGGAAGTGCGGGGG
>JAITAW010000177.1 GCA_031283905.1 Treponema sp.
CGGGGAGCGTCCGGCCTCCCCGCCGCGCAGGGATGATGCGGCCGGCATGGAAGCCTGTTCCGTCGCGTTCCCGCTCGGCCGGTACCTGCGGGAGACGGCGGGCCGCGCGGCCTGCGTCCTCAAGGCGGGCAAGCCGCGGATGATCCGGAAATCGACCCGGAAGACGGACAGGGAGGACGGGGGGGAAGACGGCCGTATTCATCATGAGGAACCCTGAAGAGGAACTGCCGTTGGTCAGTCTGCCGGCGGAAAAAGATTTCAAGGAGAAATCTTCGATACCGCAGGGCTTGCCCTGCGGTTGTTCATTCTCTTGGGATTTGATACTCCTTCCCAGAGTTTTGCTCTTCAGAAAAGTATGCCATGAATGTGCATAAGAGAAAATTTATGGCTCATGTTTAGCGCTCTACAACGGAGAATCTTGTCCGCGTTGCTTCTCTTGCGAGGTTCGGCGAACCTTCGGTTCGACAGAAATTATGTAACTGTGGAGTCGCCTCCATTTTTTGTCGGCGACTCCAGCTCTAATCGCGCCCTTTAGGGATGCCCTAAAGGGCGGTTAGACCCGCATCCTCAGCGCATCTACAGGAAAGCGTCCCTGTAGGGCGAGAGTCCGCGTTCGCCGCGCAACCGGCAAGCCGGCTATGCGGCGAACGCGCCGGACGCGGCGCTATTGGCTGGCGTCAAGAGAGTCATCCATTCGGTTTACGGCATCGCCCGCCGCAGCTTCAGGATCATCAGCCGGGTAGCCCGAACTGCCTTCAGTCTCAAGGTATTTATCATCAGCGGGAGGCGGCGCTTTCTTATCGGACTTGGTAATAAGCCCGACAAGGGATCCTCGCGTCCAGAAACGATCTCTAGGCTTGGCTTTCGGACGGAACGCGATGCTTACATCAAGGGCGGGCGCGGGAAGCTGACCCGGTTCACGTCCGAGTTCTTTGCCGTAATAGGCAACGTCTAATTCAAAGAGTCCGAATTTCAAACCCAGCCCAACGGCGGGCAGCATTTCATTCATGCCGATCCGGAGTTTGATCATATCCATCAGGGAGAGTTGCAGTCCAACGCCAATATCAAGGATGGCATTTCGTTTGGTGTAATCGTTCTGCTGAAAAGCGTTGGTTACATCATGCCAGTCAAACGCAAGGGTTATGCCGGTATTAGCCAGGAAGTTTGGCGCGCTGGCCCAGAAGCGTCCGATCTTGACATCGCAAGCCACGCCAAGGTTCATCGAGAACGGCACGAAATAACTGTTGTTATCGGAACCTGTAAGGTTGGTGACCACAGCGCCGCGGGTAATTATATCGTCAAAGGTAAGTCCCGCCGAAAGGCCGATGTCCCACCGGTACATGAAGCCTATATCAAAACCCGCGCCGGCTATGACAGGCACGGCAACATCCTCCAGCATGTCGCCGTTTCCGGTACCCAGCATATCCATAAGGCTCCTTTGCTCGGACAGCTTTACGCGGGCGAACGGCTTCACCGTAAAACCGAAGTCCACTATATGCTCGCCGGTGTCAAGAATTTTAAAAGCCATGCCGATGGGAACTATCACATCGGCAAACGCATCAAGTTTAACCGTAGTGCCGATGATGTTCGGATTGACAAAGATGCGATCCCATATACCGAACCCAAACCCATCGGATACATGGGCGATGGAAAGGGGGAACTCGCGGAGCTCAAAACCGAGCGGAATCTTTCCGCCCTTCAACAAATTCCCCGCGTTGGTGAGCTCGTCTATATTGCCGCTGTTTATCATCGTCATGATGGGATCGATTAAGCCGAAAGTCCTTTCGGGACTGAACAGCGTGGGCGCAATGGTAAATGCGCTATTTTGCCGCGTCCGCATTATCGCGGCGGGATTCACCAAAAGACTGAATACGTTGTCGGTGTACGCCACATGGTCGCCGCCCATACCGTTGCTTCGCGCAGTCGGTATGGCGAAGCGTGGCATCGCCGCAGGATCGGCAAACAACGTGGATGCGCACCATAGAGTCAAACAAAAAGCAATAGTTTTCTTCATATATTTTCCTTATTATGAATTACTGCCAACGCCAAAGGCGTCTTGTATGGCGCTGGTCAGCGGGTTGTTCCGGAATTTTTCGCCGCCGTCGGCAATAAGGTTAAGATACGCGGCAAGGACGACAACTCTCGGATCCGAAGTCCCTCCTACAGGAGAAATAGTAACCTTTCCATCATTGATAGTAATAGGAAGATTTAAGTTGCCCACACTAATATCAGCGGGTATTTCATCGCCAAATATCGCCAGGGCAAGCGTTACAACCGCTAATCCCGCGTCACCAGGGTCTACGGTGCTGCATAGCCGGATGAGAATGTTGGTGGTTCTTGTCCAGAAAAAGAATCCGAAAGGTTCGTCAGGCTGTATCTGGCGATCGCCGCGAGATCATCAGCCGCCGCAGGACCGGTTGCTTTGAAATCGCTTTGGATATCTTCGAGGAGATCCCGTATAGTCTCGCCATTAGGTCCATCACCGCTACTCAATTCGCTGATCACACTTGACGCGCTGTTGATAAGCGCGGTTCCCAGCCCGGACGCCTCAATCGCAAGTTTCACTCCCGCGTTCTGTAGATTCAGTTGATCAGGGGTAAGGGTACCGTGTGTTGCATTCGCAAGCTCCGCCTTGATCTTATCCGCAATCGCTTTCGCCAACTTAGGATTGCCGGCGGCCTCTGCGATCCACTGATCGACATTGCCGGCGTTCACGTCAATTTTGGACGGGTCATAGTCGCGGGGAGATCCCCAGGTTGTACTGAAAAAACCATCGCATGAAACAAAAGCAAACGCTACGACAAACAAAAGAGCGAACAATGAACAAGTCCTCTTGCTCTTTTGCACAAAAAACAGTTTTTCATCCATGATTAAACTGCTCCTTAAAAAAATGACTTGACTATTCCATACGGAATCGTTTTATAAAAATTCCGCCTGTCAAAAACGGACGAAAAATTTTTCCTATGAGAAATATATGAGAGAAAATACCTTTTCAGGTTGACTATATATTGGTAATGTGG
>JAITAW010000179.1 GCA_031283905.1 Treponema sp.
TTGGTACACGGAGAGCCGGAACGGAATGACATGGTGGAATATTTTGGCGAACTTCTGGACGGATTTCATTTTACCAAAAACGGATGGGTTCAAAGCTACGGCTCCCGCTGCGTCAAGCCGCCGGTTATTTTCGGCGATGTCAGCCGCCCGGAGCCTATGACGGTGAAATGGATAAGCTACGCTCAAAGCAAAACAAAGAAACCTATGAAGGGTATGCTGACCGGTCCCGTTACCATTCTTAACTGGTCTTTTGTCAGAAACGATATTCCCCGGTCATCGGTGGCGCGGCAGATAGCCCTTGCCCTGAGCGATGAAGTCGCCGATTTACAGAAAGCCGGCATTAGCATAATCCAGGTTGATGAAGCGGCGTTTCGGGAGGGCTATCCCCTGCGGAAAGAAAACACCGGCGAATACGAACAATGGGCGCTGGAGTCGTTTAGGCTCGCGGTAAGCGCTGCGGATATGTCGACCCAGATACACACCCATATGTGCTACAGCGATTTTAACGGTATTATAAAAACCATTGAGGCGATGGATGCCGACGTGATTACCATTGAAACCGCGCGTAGCGGCAATAAACTCCTCAAGGTCTTTAAAGAAACCGCGTATCAAAATGAAATAGGGCCTGGCGTATATGACATTCATTCACCCCGGATCCCGTCGGCCGCCGAATTCCGGGAACAAATTATGGCGAGGCTTGAAGCGCTCGATAAAAAGAAAATGTGGGTTAATCCCGACTGCGGCCTGAAAACAAGAAATTGGGAAGAAGTAAAGCCCGCCCTAAAAAACATGGTGGAGGCGGCCGCGGCTCTCCGCTAGGGCGAGTTCACACTAAAGGAAAGAGAGGGAAAAGCAGATAAAGTAAGTGTGGAACTTACAGAAGAACAATATCAAGAGAAAAGGGATTGCCGCCGAAACAGTATGAAAGTCCGATATACGGGTGGAAAGTTGTATATACCGTCATTTGCCCCCCCCCCCCCACGGCTATGCGGAGTGTTTAACACCTTCATCCAAAACTTCGCTCTCTCGTTTTCGCTGTTCCACAACCAGCGCGAAACTTCGTTTCACCAACCTCTTTTGTCCCTCACAATCGACCCCTATGACTATAGACGCTTTTCGTGCGGCTTTTCCCCTCCGCCTCTTCCATGACCGCATGGTTACCCGGCTTATCAGCTCAGGCGGGACCTCTACATTATAGATTTTTTCAAGATGCGCTTTGATATCCCGGTACGTCATCCCGAATGAATACATCGAGATGATCCGGTCATTGAACAGCGGAAGGCGTTTCCGATACTTCGGGGTTATGCACGGCTCGAAGGTTCCGGTTCCGGCGAACCTGAATGACCGCGTCCTGATGTTCCGTCAAATTTAAAAAATTCATTATGGTATCGCCGCCTTTTCCAACAATAAAAATCAGGTTTAAGAAACGCCCTTCGACTGTCGTTTGGAAGACCGTTAAACGCTATAAAAAAGCATATGCCGTTGTTATCGCACTTGTCAATATTTTTCTCGCTTGTGATTTTTACAAGAGACTTCACGCAGAGACATGCCGGCAGGCTTGATCTGCGCACGTTTGGCGGCGGCCCGCCTGAACCTTGCGTAGCAGGCGTTGAGGCGGGCCGCATGACGCTAGAATACTACCTCTGGCGGCGGCGACAGCCGCATCTTCGCGCTTTCCGCGTGTCCCGCAAGCCCTTCGGCGCGGGCGATGGTTTCGGCGGCTTTCACGACCGGCTCATAGCCGGCGCCTTCAGTACAATGCAGGGTGGTAACGGTCTTGAGGAAATGCCGTACGGAAAGACCGCCAGTGAAGCGGGCGCATCCGTATGTCGGCAGGGTGTGGTTTGTGCCGGCGCTGTAGTCTCCGAGTACTTCGGCCGCTTTCTCGCCGATAAAGAGAGAGCCATAATTCCTCAGTTGCGGGAGGAGGCGTTCATTCGCTTCATCGCCGCATTGCAGTTCTAGATGTTCGGGCGCGATGATGTTCGCTATACGCGCCGCCTCGTGTTCATCCGCATAGGTGATGATGAGCCCTCCGCCGTCAAGCGATGTCCGCGCCACAACGGATGCCGTTTCTCCTGTTGTTAATGCGGCGAGCCGCTTTTCAACCGCTTGCATGATGCGTCCGGCTAAGCCCGCGTCCGGCGCGAGAACGCGGGCGCGAGCGTCCGGATCATGTTCGGCTTGGGCTACCATGTCCGCCGCGATGATGTCCGGGTCCGCGTCCGGACCCGCGATGACAAGCACGTCCGTAGGACCGGCTACAAAGTCAATACCGGCTTCCCCGAACAGGAGCCGTTTGGCGGCAGCCACGTACCTGTTACCGGGACCCACGATTACATCCGCGCGGGGAATGGTCTCGGTGCCAAAGGCAAACGCGGCTATCGCCTGCGCTCCGCCTATTGCAAACGCGCGGATGCCCGTAGCGCGGGCATCGCCAGCAATGCGGACAGCCGCCAGAATCCTCCAGTCAGGCAAGCCGCTCCCGTCAGGCGGCGACGCCACGAACACCTCTTCCACGCCCGCGGCAAGCGCCGGCACAACGCCCATCAAGACCGAGGATATCAGCGGAAACCTGCCTGCCGGCGCATAGATCGCGGCCTTTTGCGCCGGAATCACCCGCTGCCCCGCAATCACCCCGCGCGCAATCTCACATTCAAAATCGAAAAACTGCTTTCTCTGTTCAAGGGCGAACCGATGAATGTTGTCCCTCGCCATTTTCAGCGCAGCCGCCAGTTCCGTATCGGTCGCGTGGAGCCTTTCAAACGCCGCCTCTATCGCATCGTCGGCGACTTCAAAGCGTTTAAGCGCGGTGTGGTCAAATCGAAGTGTCCACTCCCGCGCCGCCGCATCCCCCCGTTGCCGCACTTCGTCAATGATGCGCCGTACGCTACGCTCCACATCACACTCCATGCCCCCGGCAGCGCCATTGCCGCTGACCGCCCGGCTCTTCCAATAGACGTCAAATTCGCCGCCCGTGATGAGTGTCATACCGCCTCCTTTGCGCACGCCGCCAAAAACGCATCCATATCGGTATCGGTTCCAATGCTGACGCGGACAAAATCCGCGATGCGTGAAACGCCGCCCTCCGCGTTGAAATGACGTACGAGTATGCCTGCCTCACGCAGTCTGATACGGAATTCAGCGCCGGTCAATATCGGATGCCGTATAAATAGAAAATTGGCGCTTGAAGGCAGCGCCGTATAGCCTTTCTCAACAAGGGCGGCGGCTGTCCGCTCCCGCGTTGAGATGATTTTGCGCGTTGTTTCCTCGTAGTACGCGGCGTCCCGCACCGCTGCCGCCGCGCCGGCAAGGGCAAGGCGGTCAACCGGATAGGAATTGAAGGAGTCGCGGACACGGCATAGACCCTCGATAAGCTCTTCATTGCCAACGGCAAAGCCGATCCGCAGTCCGGCAAGGGACGTGGATTTTGAAAGCGTACGAACCACCAGCAGATTCAGGTGGTCTTTTATGCTGTCTATAACGGAAAGGGGAACGTTTCCGCCTGCGCCGTCCGCGCTACGGGCGAAGTCAACGTACGCCTCGTCAACGATGACGACCGCGCCCTGCTCAGCGTGATAACGCGCAATGGCGAGAACGTGTTCCCTAGGCAGAGCTATGCCGGTTGGGGCGTTGGGGTTTGGAAACACAACGCCGCCGCACCGCGTGAGAAAACTGGCGTGGTCAATGGAAAAGTCGTCTTGCAGGCGCGGACATTCGTAGGGAACGCCCCACAGCCGCGCATAGACCGGATAAAAGCTGTAGGTGATATCCGGAAACAACACCGCGCCGCCGCGCCGCGCCGCCGCGTCCGGTTCTGTTTCAAAAAAAGCGGCGAAGGCGAAGGCGAGGACTTCATCAGAGCCGTTACCCGCAAACACCTGTTCCGGCTTCACGCCCCAGCGTTCCGCTACGGCCTCCCGCAGCTCCCGGCACACGGGATCGGGATAGAGCCGCAGTCCTTCGCCAGCGGCGCGGGCAATCGCCTGCAGCGTTGCGGGCGAAGGCGGATAGGGGTTTTCATTTGTGTTGAGTTTGATGTACGCTCTCTGCCGAGGCTGCTCTCCGGGTATATAGGGGGCAAGCTCTCGCGTCCTTGCATTCCAAAATCTGCTCATGGGGGTATTTTACTTGAACGCGCGGGTCTTTGTATAGCGGGCGATGCCGGTATTGGCAACGCGCGGCTATGCGGCCATTATACGAGAAACCGTACCAGAACCGGTAACCTTGAACTTTCCGGAAGACGGATCGTATACAGAAAATGCGCTAAGTTCCAAATTTGTGCATGTTTACAGGCGATCCTTCCGAACGGCTGTATGGTGGACGTATGCCAAAAACGGGCGCTTTACGGCTACGCGGCTATATGGGCTGCGTTTTTTTGTCTATCGACCTTTTACCCTTTTCAGCGCCTCGCTTATGGTCTTCGACCGCACAAACGAAAACTCCACCGGCTTCCTCATCTCGCCAGCTACCATTTTGCGCAATTCGGAGCGACTCATCTTTTAAATTTCTTTTCTAATATCTCATTTATCCATTTGGGGAATACAAATGATTCCCCTCTGAAATTTTTCCTTAAATTAGGAAATGCGTTAAGCGGTTTTAATATTCGACGTATTTCATTGGGCAATTTTTTGTTTACGTCTTCATCGTCAAAATTAGCGTAAAAGGCGGGGATAAATTTCTTTCCTTTCTCAATAAGCATCAGGATATTATTTTGAAAGTCCTTGAAATGTAATAGTGATCGTATGGAGTAATTGATATCAAGCGCGAAACCGGCGGCTAACGCGCCGGCGATAAAATGAGAATAATACGGACCGAGCGCCATTATTTTTTTGAAAATTAGCGGATGGATTATTAAAATATGAGCCATCGCCAAAAAAGCCCACAGTACAGAAAATTTCAAGCATACCCTTCCGTTCAAATTTAACCGCTCCGCGCTATAATCCCATAGCTTCAGCTTGAAGGTTTTCTCCATGATCCAAAATATTCCAAAACCGTTGGTGATAAAAGCGCAATAGCCCACGATACTATTTCTGGAAACCTTTGAGACTCTCTATGCAGGCTTGTTATAATTACCGCTCCAAACCCGTAAATCGGGAGGAAAGGCCCGGACAAAAAGCCCGCGTTCACGAATTTCTTTTCATTGCAGGAACGGTAGACCATCTCAATAATCCAGCCCGCAAACGCCATAACGCTGAAATATAAAAAATACGTTAATAGTTTTTCAGGTAACATATTCATGGATGGTATTAAACATTAATGTATAGTTGTTGTCAATGTTCCGGCACATTACGCGCCCACGGCGCATAACACGGCGCGGCGCGGTCAGCGGATCACCGGCCTCGCGGGACGTACGCCCCGCTTTTCTCATACGCGCCTATTTCGTCCGCTTGTACGCCTTGATCTCCTGATACAGCCGTGAGGCGAGTTCCTCGCGCGGAAGCCGTATCTGCTCCATGGAATC
>JAITAW010000185.1 GCA_031283905.1 Treponema sp.
GCCGGTTCCGCCGCCCTTTAACTTCTTCCATCACCGCTCCGCCGGCGCGGCCTACCGGTTCAGGCGAGACTTCAACGTTATAGATTTTTTCCAGATGCGGTTTAATATCCCGATCGGTCGAATACATCGAAATAACCCGGCCGTTAAAAACGGGGGGCCGTCTTTGCCGTTTCGGGAGTATATCGGGTTCAACAGCTTTCCGGCAAGCTGCTTTAATAATCCCTCTTGACCCAGAACTTCTTCCCGGGGCATTCCATAAAGGTCTATCTGATCCGGTATTTGGTCGATTAGATCCTTCTTCTTCGGTTTACGTGTACTAGCCATTTTTGCTCACTTGGTATTTCTACCATGCTTTGGCCATTTACACAAAATTCACGACAGGTCCGATTGTTGTTTGCAAATCAGTCGAATAAACTTGGCTGATTTTCGTTGGTTCTTATCTTGTATAGCTGTTTGTAGTCTTTTCCCTTCCCCTGTGCTTTCATATAGTTCGCTATCGTTTTTTCATTCCCATGTTTCCCTACCGTACTCACATAATGTCCGTCTCTCCAGAATTCCCCTCCCCATAACTTTTCCTTCACTTCAGGATGCTTCTTGAATATTTCTTTCGCCGTTATTTTTTATCGTCCTTACTATCTTCATCGGACTGTATGTCGGCACTGACTGTACCAGAAAATGCGCATGATCCCCTTCTGTACCTATCTCTAAAAATTTTATCTCGTATCTCTTTGCATGTCTCTTTCAGAGTTTTATCCTCTTCTTCGCTGATTACTACTCGTCTATATTTTGCCGGACATACTATGTGTGCTTTGTGTATATATTTGCTCATTATTTCATCATATTTAACCGCCGCAGAGCGGCGGAGAATTAAACCCCCGGAGATTAAAATTAGTAAACACCCGGCTTTGCCGGGGTACTCAAAAAGTTTGACTTTTACGGGAGTATTAACGGTTTTCAAATTCTCGCAGTACCGGGTGAGGTTGTACGAAACGAGAAGGTTTCGCGGATATAGTGTTTGACCGAATATGATGGTAAAGATAAAGGTATATTAAGCGCAAAACGTGCACCGCGAATTTAAAATAAAGAATCCCCGCCGCAAGCGGCGGGGTATTGAAGATTTCTCCTTGAAATCTTTGCGTATGTGGGGAAACAAATCCCCCACACCCCCAGTTTTTACGCCCTAAAGGGCGGGGAATTAACCCCGTTAGGGATTAAACAAGGAAGGACGGAGGAACGAATCAAAAAGAACCGGAAGAAAGGGAAGGAATGACAAACAACAAAAACCGCTTTGAGCGGTTCACGAATTCAAGCCCCCGGCTTTGCCGGGGTATTTGACTCCTTCTCATACTTGGGGCATATAGCCATACACCATCAACAGGGAATGAATCACCTCCCGTTGCGAATAACATTGCGCCTTACGTCTCCATGCCTCAAGGCAGGGTTTACAACGTGTCTTTGGTAAACATCGGGACAATGCCCGTCCTTTTCGCCTAGGCGAGTTGCGGCGGACCGGCGGCGGATCGCTACAATGCCTCTCGCGGTCTTTCAATGGCGGGCGATTTCAATTGGTTTGCGGAACGGACAGCCCATTCGCCCGCTAAAACGCGGCGTCTGCCCACGATATTCCACAATTCGCGGGCTGTTGTCGCTTTGCCGTTTGCATACAAGGCGCATCCGAGGTAATACAGTGTTTTGTAGTAATCCGTAGAGTCCATAAAATCAACCAAAGCGGGGTCAGCCTCCGCTTCTTCAAGCATCACCTCCAGCGAGGTAAACTCAAAATCATAGCGGTTTCTGATGAGTTCGTTGATAATGAGCGTACTGTTTATTAAAAAAGAGAAAATCAGATGATCTTGCGCATTGGCATGTCTGCCCGAATTGTAGTAAAAAAAACCCAAAAGCTGGTGTATCCGTTCAACCTGGGCATTGTCGTAGCGATACACCGTCAGGAAGCGCTTTATGCCGTCATCGCTTTCGAGGAGCTTCGACATGGCGCTCCGCGCATACAGTTGCGCGGAACCACCCGACCATAGGGCGTCCATCGCCAGAATGGTCAGTGCCCATTCCTCCATTGCGTTGTAATCCTGCTTAATGCGAAAAACATCAACGATTCTATAAAGGATGTCTATATCAAAATGAGGATTCTCCAGATTCGCCCTCTGTTCGTGAGCCTTTTGGTACTGTTTGACGGCAAGGGTCAGTTCCCCTTCAATGCGGTACACCTCGCCGATCCAGTATTCGGCTTCCGGATAATTTTTCAATGTTCCGATTGTCTTGAGCGCGTTGTTTGCGGAGCCGTTTAATGATTGTTTGGGAACACGAAAATAGAGTTCTTTGAGCGCCGCCGAGGCGTTGTCAAGGCGGTTCTCCGCTATGTACTTCTCAACTTCAGAAAGAGAATCTCTCATGCGCCGTACTTCAGAAAGAGAAAGCACATAGATAATATCTTGCTCCATCTTTTCGTACATCGCCTTGCGGTTCCGTTTTGCGTCTTCAAAGGCGTTGAGGGCATCGCCGTATTGACCGCTCCTGAAAAAAGTTTTGCCCTGTTCAAGGGTATACCAATAAGGATAGACTGTTCTTTGTCCAAACAACTGCAACGGGAGAAAAACAAGGACAAAGATAAGCGGAATTCTTTTCATAATTTTTTATTATATCGGTAAAAAGATAGCGCTTCAATAGAGAAATCGGCGCGGGCGCGTTTCCCTATGAAATCATTCTTCTTATTGCGTCACAAACTCCGCGCCCCGCGTATCGGGAAGCGTAAGATTCGTTAAAGCGATATACAAATAGGGAAAATCATCCTCTTCATAGCTCTTTAATACGCCCGTCGCCTCGACCCAATCGTCCTCTTTGGGGTACTGCGGCTGAAGCGTGAAGTCGCCATCCCACGCCACCTCAAATCCCGCGTTTCCATCGTTTCCACAGCACCCGGGACCATACCGGATGACAAAGTAGTAACTTTTATCTTCGTAGCGCTGCGACTTAAAAAGCCCTTGCAGTTTTATTGTTTTACCGAAATAATCTTCGGGATTGAGATATACGTCATTTACCTGCGCTATAAACATTTTTTCTTTTATTTCAATTGTTTCGGTCCCCGCTCCGCCGGAACCGCCGTTCCCCGCCTTGTCCGCGCCCGCCGCCTCATCACGCTGAGGCAACCGCACCGATGCGGTTCCGGCGTTGTTGGTTTTTGCCGCGGCAAACGCCGCAACAGCAGCCGGCGTTCTCTCGTTGCCGCAACCAGCGGCGAGCAAAACGCATATCAGCGCCGCGAATACGCCCGCGCTCTTATTCTTCATAATTGATCTCCCTTTTTTAAGCGAATTTATTGTCCAGAATAAAATGAAAGCAAGAATATTCACCAGCACAACGCTCGCGCCGGTAGGCATTGCGTATACATACGAGATGACGATGCCGATGAAGAAGCAGCATATTGAAACGCACACGGAGCAAATACTCACGCTCTTAAATTGTTTGAATAGACGCATTGAAGTGAGCGCGGGAAAAATGATAAGCGCGGAAATAAGCATCGCGCCCATCATGCGCATACCCAGTACGATGGTAATCGCGGTTAAAAAAGCGATAAG
>JAITAW010000258.1 GCA_031283905.1 Treponema sp.
CGGGATCACAGGGTTAGTCTGTTGACGGATAGGGCGTATGAAGACGAACGGACGCGGCGTAGGGCGCGGGAGTTGGGGTATATTGCGGCGGTAGCGCCGAAGCGGAATGAGGCGGGGAGGTTTTTCCGGCGGCTGAAGGGATTTCGAGGGATTTGTACCCGTTATGGCAAGCGTGCTTATATCTTTTCCGCTTTTATCTATCCCGCTTGTATTTGTATTGCTTTACGTTGTGTGAACACGCCCTAGTTTTACAATCCCTTTTTTGTTGTAAATAATTATATAATAAATTATGGAATAAAAATTAATCCCACTTTTGTCTCCCTTTCCATCTCTTTGCTTTTAGGTGAACTCGCACTAGGTCATTTCACTTCACTTCATTCCCACGCAAAACTCTCGCCACAGTTTGTCGGCCATGGTCTTTGCTGCGCAAAGCTCTTATCCGGATTGCAAAACCATCGCATACAACCAGTACGCTACACGCCGCTCTGCGCACGCTACATATACACAATCCGCGTTTTTGTCAGCTCTTCCGCGCCGCCGCCGCCTGATTCCGCGATATCCACAACCAGTACATCGTTCTCAAACCTGCAGCCTCCAAGCGCCGGATCGTACAATCCCGGTTCAATGGTAAAGATCATGCCGCTCTGCAAAATCCACGGGTTTTCAGATTTGCTCCTCAAAAATGGCGCTTCGTGTATTTCAAGTCCCACACCGTGTCCCAACCCGTGCGGCAGGACTTTCCCATTCTCGCCGTAAAAAGCATCAACAGCTATCGCAATGTCGCGGGCGGAAACGCCGGGTTTTACCATAGAAAGCGCCAGATCGTAAGCCTGTTTTACCAGAGAGAGGGACTTTTCCTGTTCAGGCGTGGCATTCTGAACAAAGGTCATGGTAACATCACTGGCGTATCCCTGGTATTTAAGGCCAAAGTCGAGGATGGAAAGCCCTTTTCCCGCGAAAGGAGCGGACGTATACGCAGGAAAGGCATGAATGCCGAAACTTCGGGAGGGTCCCGCAGCCAAGGTTTCAAAACTTGCGCCTTCGCAGCCTTCTTTTCTCGCCTCCGCTTCGATGAAAAGTGCGACATCGCTTTCGGTTTTAAGCGTCCTGTCTTTCACGTTTTTTTCCAAACGTTCTATTATATCATTGGTGATGGAAGCAAGCGTTTTGTAAAGGCCCAATTCTTCCGCATCTTTAACAGCGCGTTGTCGTTCAATCTCCTCAGTGATCCCATTGCTCCGGCACACTAATTCATAGGAATCCAGAGTCTTTTGATAATTTAAAAAAAGTGGATATGGCGTTGCGGCGGGAATCTCAATGCGGCTGCGTGTTTTTATATGAAAATGGTTGACCGCGTTTCCAAGGGCTTGCATCGCTATACGCCCGAAGCCGTTATATGGAGCGATGGCGTCCGCATCGGCATACAATTTTGCCATGTTGACATCCCACGGAACGAGCAAGTTTTTCCTGTCCGCCGCCGACAGAAACAGCACTGCGTCACCCGGCTGACCGGTGAGCCAGCGGACAGCCGGATCGCGTCTTCCCTCGACATCTTCAAACATAACCAAAGCGATGTCTTCTTCGGACATCCAATCATATATTTTTTCACAACGACTTTTATAAGCGTTCATGAATATGAGTATGGCATGTTTTGCGGAGTTTGGCTAGGCTGGGAAAAGCCGCATGTCAAGACGCCCTAGGAATGATTTTCCTCTTTAAGCAAAGAGAATCTGATTGCCTTTTGCGGCTCTGCCGCAGAGATTTTTTTGAACCTCCCCGCCGCTTGAGGCGTGGAATCTTAAGATTGTTGTCTGAAAATCAATCGAACAAATCCAGTCGTTTTTGTGTACCTGTGCGTATTCTTCTTCCGTTCCCTGCTTTTTTACATAATTCTTTATCGCTTCTTCATTTCCATACTTACAAAATCTTAGTATATTTTAGTTGTCTTTTTAACCACCCCAAGGGACGGGGTATCTCCTCGCATGGTTTCACATATACTTTTGAATTCTTCCTCAGCAGACAAAAATACGTCAATGAGAAGCGGATCAAAATGACCGCCTTTTCCTTCTTTGATGATAGAAACGGCTTTCTCATGCGAAAAGCAATTTTTATAAGGGCGCGGTGAAATAAGCGCATCGTATACATCGGCTACGGCCATCAGCCGTCCCTGAAGCGGTATATCTTGACCGACAAGTCCTAAAGGATAACCGCTTCCGTTCCATTTTTCATGGTGAAATCCCGCGAAAATCTTCGCGTGCCGCGTCAATTCATTCGGCCGCGTATATGCTTCAATGCGGTCAATGATGGTGTTTCCGTAATCGGTGTGCTGTTTAATGACATTGAATTCTTCATTGGTCAGCTTGCCGGGTTTTTGAAGAATGGCATCGCTTATATAGATTTTGCCCACATCGTGCAACTGCGAAGCCTGCACCACCATTTCAATACTCCAGTCAAGCATTTGCTCCGTGTAAAGGTCTTTTTCCTGAAGCTTATGCAACAGGATGCCGATACCGCGGCGCGTTCTTTCAATGTGTCCGCCGGTAACGTCATCGCGGCACTCAACCATTTCCGCCATAACGCTGATAACGGCGGCTTGCAGTTCCCAGACTCTCTGCGACTCAGCTTCGATGAGTAC
>JAITAW010000231.1 GCA_031283905.1 Treponema sp.
AATTGTTTATGGGCAATTGCGGGATTGCGTACCCGTTCGACAATCCATATTCAACCAGCGCCGCAAGCAGATTGCCGCATCCCATTGTAGGGTCAAAGATAGTTTTCCCGGCCATCCACAAGTCAAATATATTATATGTTTCAATGGCAAATTTCGCCCATTTAAGAGGAGTATACACTACGCCAATACCAGTTTTGGATGACGGCGGTGGCAGTGCGCTAGCCATAAAATTCATGAAGCGTTTTTTCCACGTTATCTCATCTCATACCTGATTAAGGGATAGAAGACGGATTTGTCCGATGCCAAGGTTGTCAAGACGAAATGTATCATCAGGCAAAATATGGAATGGAGCGGCACGGATATATTCTATATCCCTTCCACCTTTCGCGCTTGACAGAATGTGTCCAAATTCCATTACCGCTCCGATTATCTATAACTTTTTTCTATCATTCATTGCACCCATTGCACCAAAAACGCGACTGTCCTCTCGTGCGGAAATTCCAGCATGAATCTCGACAAAAAGGCCGTTAATTTCTCCTTCAAAAGGGGGAGAAACAGCTTTGTAGCCCATGTCTATTCCTCTTAGATTAGATACTACACTAAATTTTTCCTTTTTGCAAGAGTGAGACATTAGTTACACCCCCGTCCCCGTTTTCACCGGCTTTCCGGAGTGGGTTGTCCGGCTACTTAGGAAATATCCCCCGTTGTTTTGATAAACCGTTCTTCAAGACGGATGGAATGGAAATCAAGCCCGGCAAATTCGTCTTCCATGTTAAAACTTTTCCCTGTCGCCATGTTTCCTTCCACAGCGTTTTTGGATATTCCTCATTCCGCCGTTTATACGGTTCCCCCCTCATAGGTCCGCCTGCCCTAAAACGGCTACTCGTCTTCATACGCGCCGGTGTTGTTTTATCGAGCTGGACGCCGAAAATGATCAAATCGTGTTCTACCGAACCGCGCGCAAAGCGACTGGGGAACTGGTCTGACAAGAACCGCCCTGGCGGGGCGAGGCTCTTGCCGCTAGAACACCGCCTCCGGCGGGGCGGCGGCCCCATTGTTTTTCTTTCATAAATCCGCTATACTCATTTTTATGATCGGTACTCTTGAATCACTGTCAAACGGCATCCTCAGCCTTGATTTTGCCGCGAAAGGGCTTTTCCTCTTTATTTTGCTGTTTTTCTTTGGCGTGTTCGCCGTATTCTTTCTGCATACCTACTATAAAAACACGTTGCTTGCTCATTCCGCGGGGAGAAGAAAGCGCCTGCCCGTTGTCTTGGTGTCCCTCGGCGAAACATGCGGGAAAATCATCAATAACTTCTTGATTTTACTGCCCATTCTTGGAGGAATCGTTGTCGCGGCGGGCTTGACGCTCGGCGTCTTCAAAGCGGTTTCTTCGGTAAATCAGTTTATCGACAGGGAGAAAGAGATAAAAGCGCTGGCCATTGCGATTAACTACCTGAATCAGAGCGACAAGACGCTTGACGTGCGGGTACGATCGGCCGCTGACGGCGAGGCCACACTCCGGCTTGACTATAAGGCGTCCGATCCGCATGACTCGTCCGTGCCGCTGGTCGAATGGACAAAAACCATAACGATTCAAGGCACGGAAATCCATTTTGATTGCATGGTGTTCAATTTCAGCTATTCCGAAGTTGGAGCGGGCAGGCAGCGGAACATAGCGATACCCTACCGCGTGTTCAGCAATAAGGTTGCGGCGGTGGATGGCCTCGCGCTTTTTAGCAGGGATGAGATCGCGCCAGAAGATGACTACGGCTTTATTCCAGAGGCGTACCGTGAACGGCTCGCAAAGCTGCTTACCGATGCGGACTACGTCCGCGATATGGGCGTCCGTTCGGTGAACGGGAGCGATGTGTGGCGCGCCAATGTACGGGCAGGGGATCGGTTTAGGATCAAGGTTGAGCAGACCGGCGGATTGACGCTGGAAGCGCTCTAAAAGTTCAAAAACTCAATGACAAGGGAGTATGACACATGAATAAAATCATCGCAAAGAAGCGGCTGTCTGCGGATGCGTATGAAATCACGGTGGAAGCGCCGTTGATCGCGTCTTCCAGAAAAGCAGGGCAGTTTTTAATAGTCCAGCTTGACACGGAGTTTGGGGAACGGATTCCGCTTACCATTGCGGACGCGGATGATGGGGCGGGTACCGTTACGATGGTATTTCAGGCGGTCGGCGCGACAACGCTTAAATTAGCCGCGCTTAATGAGGGAGACTACGTAGCGAATATCCTCGGTCCCCTTGGAAATCCGACTCACATCGAACATTTCGGGCGCGTAGTTTGCGTGGGCGGCGGTATCGGCGTTGCGCCGCTTTTCCCCATCATTCAGGCAATGAAGAAGGCCGGAAATCATGTTACGGCGATCATCGGGGCGCGGACAAAAGAACTTATCATCTTTGAAGACCGTATCCGTAGGTATACGGACGAGCTTATCATTGTTACCGATGACGGGTCTGCGGGAAGAAAGGCTCTTGTAACCGGGCCGCTCAAGGAATTGTGTTCGCGGGACCCGAAACCTGCCATGAGCGTGGCCATAGGCCCGCCTGTTATGATGAAGTTTTGCGCTTCAACCACAAAAGAATTTGTTGTGCCGATCATGGTGTCCCTCAACACGATTATGATCGACGGCACCGGCATGTGCGGCTGCTGCCGCGTTACCGTCGGCGGCGAGACGCGCTTTGTGTGCGTGGACGGGCCGGAATTTGACGGACACAAGGTTGATTTTGACAATATGATGAAGCGCATGAACACCTATAAAGAACGGGAAGAACGGGACAAACACCGGTGTTCTCTTTTCCTTTTGAAAAGCAGACCGCCCGTGTAAGCCAATCGTCCTCGGCCGTGGAAGAAATGCTTGCAAACATCCAAAGCGTAACCCGGACGCTCGTTGCCAGCGAGGGAAACATTCGAGAGCTATCGGAAATATCGGAGATAGGGCGGAGCGGCTTACAGGAAGTGGCGGGCGACATACAGGAGATAGCGAGGGAATCGGAGGGACTGCTGGAGATAAACTCGGTGATGCAGAACATAGCGAGCCAAACGAACCTGCTGTCGATGAACGCCGCGATAGAGGCGGCGTACGCCGGAGAAGCGGGCAAGGGTTTTGCGGTGGTGGCCGATGAGATACGCAAACTGGCGGAGTCTTCAGGCGAACAGTCGAAAACGATAAGCGGGGTGCTGAAGAAGATAAAAGGTTCCATAGACAAGATAACGAAGTCAACGGAGGGAGTGTTGCTGAGGTTTGAGGCCATAAACGAGGGCATGGGGAAGGTAACGGAACAAGAGGCGACCGTGCGGTGCGCGATGGAAGAGCAGGGAATGGGGAGCAAGAACATACTGGAAGCGATAAGCGGGCTGCATGAGATAACGGATGAAGTTACGAGGAAGGCGCAGGCTATGGAAGGGAGA
>JAITAW010000284.1 GCA_031283905.1 Treponema sp.
CCGACCAGCGCCACCGAGGTATTAGCCTTTATATGCAGGCTTTGATTTTTAATCACTGCTTTTTCAAATCCCGCATAAGAAAAGCTGATGTTCTCAAATCTGACGCTATTGTGAAAATCCAATCTCCGGGCATTGCCGGAAAGCGGGATTCCTTCGGGAAGATCGAGCAGCGTACGGTGCAGCTTATCCAGCGTGGCCCGGTGGTAGCGCAGCCCCGTGAAACAGCGGTAAATTTTCTGCAAATTCGGCAGCAACCGGTACGCGCCGAAAGCGTAAACAGTCAATGACGGCAGGAACGCATCTATACGCCCTCCCATGGCTATCATAATAACAATAATACCGATAATACTGCCGAACGCGACCGTCTCCAGCAGGAATTTCGGAAGTTCGGCGATCGTCTCGTGTATTGCGACGCTTCTCGCCACTTTTTTTGACGGGACGCTGAAAAGGTCAAGAAAAACCTTTTCTTTTCCCAATATTTTTACATCTTTTATCCCGCCGAATGTTTCAAGAACGTATTTATTCCTGAGAACGCTCAAGGCGTAGCGTTCTTTCCCTTTCCGGTCGAGGAATTTCCGTACCGTAGAGAAAATAAGAAGATACAATAAAGAAAAAATGACGCTGATGCACAGCGCGATAAGGGGATTTACCGTAATCAGCAAAATAATGATCGCAATAGAAATCACCGAACTCGCGATGAGGTTTAAAACATTCAGCAGAATGTTGGCGATGAAATTGTTTACTTCCTGTAAAATTTGCTGGGTTATTGACGCGATGTTTGTATTCAGGAAAAAGATGTAGCGCTGCCTCAAGTATTTCTCAAAAAGCCTCATTGAAATAGAATAATTTCTTTTCTCCGTATATGAATAAAGAACGTAGTGAATAAAAGCGAGCGACATGTTGCTTAACGCCAGAATGATCACAACGGCGATGCCAAAAGTGATAATGAACTGTGAGTCCGAAGAAAAATTCAAGAAATTATATATTTTCTCCAAATAAACGTTGCTGTGGATCATGCCGGCGTTTGACAACATAGCCATAAACGGACCTATAGAGCTTACCCCGAGTATTTCGATAAATCCCATGCAAAGAATCAGGGCAAAAACAAAAATAAGCTGTCTTTTTTCACGGCCGTCAAGAATATCGAAAATAAGTTTAAAATCAGGCATTGTCGTCCTCCTCTAAAAGTGGTGTCCTACGCCGATGAACACTTCATCATACCACGGCATTTTTCCGGTCTCAATTATTTTATTTATATTATAACCGACGCTTACACGCAAATAAAAACTACGCCACGCAAGGGGAAAAACAATAAGTTCCAAACCGGCCGCGCAAACCGGCGCTGATAAAAAACGGCTGCCCTTCCACTCCGTATATCTTCCTTGGCTCCATGAAACTTCTCTTTTCCCCTGCAAAAGAGCCGCGTCAATAAACGGCGACACATGTATATCAAAATTAAAGTACCGTAACGCCTTCACCCCAAACCATTCGGAAGGCGTGAAATGCAGGATTTGCAAAGGGAAACCGGCGTTTAGCAGAAGCATAAAGCCGGCGTTCTCCACTATGAGCGTATCGTCCCTTATGCCGCGGAGCTTGTCTCCAACTTCGGTATACGCGGGATAAAATCCGCCTTTAAAATTATTGGTATAAAACCATTGGTTAAACGACAATTGCCCGGAAATACCGAAAAAAGAAGCGATTTTTTTATGCGCGTGTGTACTGACGCTGTAATTAACAGACCAATCGTTTCTATAAATGTTATAAGTATTTGCGTTGCTAATGGAAGCGTCCAATCCATTCCTGAAATTTTCAAGCCAATTTATTTTTCCAAAGCCAAGGCTCTGGAAAAACGTCAGTTCCGGCCCTTTCCTCAACTCGTCCGGATCCGTGAAATTGTAGTTGATTTTTCCGGTAATTTTTGGAGCGTACGTTACTTCTCCGAAATTGCCGGCTTCTATGCCCAAAGGAACTTTCCACGAGGCGAACAACGCACTTGACGTATAAAACGGAGCGAATTCGCCAAATTCTTCCTGATATACAGTCCCGTTCTCTTCGCTGAAAATAAAATTTTGTTCAAAACCGAGCGTAATTGTTGTTTTTCTCCAGGGAATATCCATTGAAACGCCTGTGGTATTCTTATAGTACAGCGGCTCTCCAAACGTGTACGCAAACTCATGATCAAAATTGAAATTCCAATGAAACCCCTTGAATTTAAATGGTATATCAGAATCAATGCCGAAGGTTATGGAACCTTCCTCCCATGACTGCCGTATACCCTTGTCGCCATTCCAGTGATCCTCGTCAAGCATATAGCCAATATCCAAACGCAACGGATACATGGTACCGAGAAAATTGTAGTCCCTGATTTTTAATTCCAGATCAAGCCCTTCGCCGGTGCTGTACTTCGGCTCAGGCAATACAATAAAATTTATCGTATCAACAATTTCTACTACAAAGTGGACCGGAATTTCGCCGCCCTTTTCCGGCTCTCCCAAGGTGTAGGCAATATGTGTGGATTCCACCACCCGTGTATTTAAAAGAATTTGTTCTTTGTCCTTGACATATTTATCCAGCTTTGTTTTGCCTGTGATTTTTTCCCCCTCATTGATTTGCGCGACGCTCGATGCAGCCCACGCCTTTGTGCGCCCCGTTATCTGATACACTACGCTGCTGATATAAAAAACCGTTTGCTCCTCATCCGCGCCAAGCCGCGTTTCACCTTCCTCCTCCTGAGCGTACAGCGGCGCTATCAGGAGAAAGCTTGAAAAATATAAAAAAAGATACCCTTTTCTTTTCATGTGGCTTCTCCATTTATAATATGGATTATTCTTTCTATCTCCGTTCTCTCATTTTTTTCTATAAAAACAACGCCGCAGCCGCGCCGTTCCGGTACGATGAACGCGAGTTTACCCGCCTTTTTCTTCTTGTCATGAAACAGAGCGTCCATGAAACGCCCTGTTTCTTTCATGCCGGGGTGCGGCGCCCGCGTCTCATAACCGAATGAGTCCAAAAGCGCCGTGATTTTTTCAGCGCGAACGGGACAGGTCACGCCGAGCGACCGCCCCAGATCGCAGGCGCGCGCTATCCCCCATGCCACCGCTTCTCCATGCGTGAGGAGTCCAAGTCCGGCCGATGCTTCCAGCGCATGACCAAAAGTGTGTCCAAGGTTCAAAAGTCTGCGCCGGGTTCCCGTCTCTTCCGGATCATCTTCAACAACGCGCCCTTTTATTTCAACGCATCTCGCTATACACGCGAGCAATTCACCTCGCAGAAAAGTGTTTTGCAAAATATTCGCCGGAAAATCCGGCGAGGAGAATGCGTCTTTTAGAGAGCCGATGCGGTCAAGAAAATCATCGTTGTCATCCAAAACGGCGGTCTTTAAAAGCTCGGCGAATCCGGATTTCCATTCCCGCCCGGGCAATGTTGACAAGCTTTCCACAGGCATAATGATGAACGGGCTTGGATAAAAGGTTCCGATAAAGTTTTTTATGCCGAAAAGGTCAAAACCGGTTTTCCCTCCCACGGCGGCGTCAACCATGCCAAGCAACGTAGTGGGCGCGAGCGCGAGTTTTGCGCCCCGCATGTACACTGAAGCGGCGAACGCCGTCATGTCGGTTATTACGCCGCCTCCTACGCCTATAAAAACGCCGTCTCTTCCAAGTCCGGCATCTCCCGCGGCTTTAAGAATTTTTTCGACATTCGCCCAATTTTTGGCGCTTTCCCCCGCCGGCAACACGCACATGCCGCATGTCTGCGCCGCAACGGACTTGCCGGCGGCGAGGCCGGGTGCAATTCTGACCGCAATTCCGGCGGTATTCTTATCGCAAACAAGTAAACACGCGCCTCTGCCGATGGCGCCGCCAAGTATGGCGTGAATATTATCAACGGCTTCTTCTATATAGATTGTTGACGCAACACCGCCAAAGGTGAAGGTTAAATTCATACACTAACAATATAGCATATTTTAGAATTAAATCCTAGAAAAATATGCGTAAAAAGACGCCTTTGATCGCGCCTCCGCCGATAATGAACGTTGTAACGGCCATATTGGGATTCCTTCGATGAGATGGACAGTAGGTTAAGCGGCGTTACAATGTGTTACCGCTGTCGGTATAGCAATCCGGGCGCCGAATGTCTACGCCGCTTAACTTATATACTATATTTTATATACTCAAACCTCTACCTTCGCTTCCTCTTTCGTGAGCCGCACTTCCAGATTATCCGCTTCCCCTTTTAAGCTCTTGAAAATATTCTCCGCTCAGGCCCTACCCCCGCGCTTCCTCTTCCCGCCCATACCCGCGCCCGACTTGCGGATGCCGTGCCAATAACGCCTCTGGAAATTCTTTACCGCGATACCGTACCCCTCGATCCCTCTGAAAGAGCGGTACCCTCCACGGGACGCCTGTTCCGGCAGGCCGTCAGCGGACGGCCGCCTAAGGGGATACAAACTACGCCGGGGACGTACCTGCTGCGGATATGGCCCAACTCGGCGGGCGAGGGGCGGAAGGACATAGGTACGATGGTTACGCGGCGAGGAAGTTCACGGGGCTTTCTTCCGATGGGGAAGGGGCGTCCGATGCGATGCCGATGCCTAACTTGCGGCGTTTGTTACGAAAAAAAGCTATTTGAAACATCGAACGAAGCGCCGGAATGGCACATGAAAGCTTTTTCATTTTTTTGTCCGATAAAACACCCAAAACCGTTTTTCCTCAGTTAATCAACGCTTCTCTAAAAAGGCTTTTCCCAAACGGCAGTCTAGGTCGGCGACACAAAAGCGGCGCTCCAGAATGGTGGTTTTTAGAAAAAGCGGGGGAAAGATATAAATAATATAGTATAAACTTCTTGACGTGACACATAAAAGATTTTATACTATACTTAATGATAACGAGTCAAAAAATCGTCAGTTATTACGACAGGTTTAAAAACATTGAGATTACTTTCACAAAAGATCTCATTCAGGTTACCGGTCTTATCACGCAGGAAGTGTCCCTGAAATGCGGTGGTGATATCTGTCCCTGTATTATCCATTCATCTTCTTTTGAACAAGCAAAAATAGTGGCAAGCATTAAAGGCGAGCTTCTCAAAAAATTGGAAGAGGCGAACAACTCGGTGAGTTTGAGATGGTGTTTCAGAAACCTTGACGGCGGAAATCCCATCGCTTTTTCTACATCGGCGCGCTCTATAGGGTTTTCTCCCTACGGTAACTCGGAAGATGTGGCTTTGTTTACCCTCCAATTCAGCCAAAGGCCGCCGGACAATCTTATTGAAATCATTGGAAGGATTCTGGATGCCAACTTTAATTTCGTCAAACGGAAAGACGAGCGTATCCTTATCACCGCAGACAGTCAGAGAAAACTGAACGTGTTTGCAAAAGAAACTACTGTCTTTATTGGAAATGTGCCCAGGCATTGCATTTTGAGGGATATTTCTTTCTCTGGAGCGAAAATTATCATGATGGGCGTTGCCAAATTCCTTGTGAACAAACTCGTTGCTTTACGTATTGATTTTGACGATCCGAGGGAAGTTTTCCTGATAAAAGGGCAATTCGTACGGTCGGAATTGGTGGAAGGCAGAAAAGATCTGGTCGCTCTTGCCATACAATTTGAAGAGAAGGAAATTCCCATAGGCTATAAAATACGGATCAACGACTATGTGAGCCAGGTGCGCCTTGAAATAATGCCCGAAGCAAATGCAACCAAGTCCTAAAAACCGCATCGTATTCATACAAGCGTCCGATATTCTGTCTCATTCTTCCCGGCGTGAGTATAGCGCCATAATAGACGCGGCTATACCGGTGCCGGTGGAGTTGCGGGATGGCGAGGAAGCGCCTGATAATGCTGACATTTCCGAAGAAATGATACTTTCCGGCATGTTGCGCCTGCTTGCGGCGGAGCCTGATCATCAGAACGCGGCGTACTATCGCTATTGCGTCCTTTCCGCCAGACCCAACATCCTTGATGAATTGACCTATGCGGCAATGATGAAGGCTGAGAATGGAAATTTCAGCTTAGCAATCGAAATTCTCGATACCCTTAAAGGACTTTTCCCCTATTCATCCGAGCTTCTTGCATGCAAAAACACCGTTCTCAAAAAAAAGAAAGCGGCGGCGCTACAAAAAAATGCTCCGGAAGCGCTTCCGGAGACGCTTGATGCCGATGCACTTTTTGCCCAAGCGTACCACAATATACACAACGGCGACATTGACGAGGGTTTGGCCAATATCCACGCCTTTCTTGAAAGAAATCCCCATGTATGGAACGCGTGGTTCCTTTTAGGCTGGGGTTTACGCAAGGCGGCGCGGTACAAGGAAGCCGAATCTGTCTTCCGTACGGCAATGGAAAAGGGCGGCGCAAACGTCGATGCCCGAAACGAGCTTGCCATTTGTCTTATGGAAACGGGCGACCTGAAAGGAGCGCGTAAGGAACTTGAAACCGCGCTTCACACCGAACCGGAAAATGTCAAGGTCATCTCGAATCTTGGCGTACTTGCCCTTAAAATGGGCAATGAAACCGAAGCGTCCGGATTTTTCCGCACCGTTCTGGAAATCGATCCACATGATGCGATAGCTAAAGCCGCTCTGGACAAAATAACGCAACCGGTTGAATCCGGGGAAGAACGCGGTCCATGACAAACAGCCTTTTGAAAGAAGGTTTGTTCCTGTTAAGGGAAAACGGCGTGGAAATTCCCGATGGGGATGTTAATCGCATCCTTGACACATTGGAGCGGTACATTGCTGAAATAGAACTGTTCAACCCCGCGTATAAATTGGTAGGAACCAATGACCGGAAAGAACTCATCATCAGACATATACTCGATTCGTTGAGCGGGCTTGGCGTCATAAACCGGTTCGCGTCTTCACGCGCAGAAATGGACGTTACCATCGCGGATGCAGGCTCTGGCGCGGGATTGCCCGGCATTCCCCTTGCTATAAGCATGTCCCGTTGCCATTTCACCTTGATCGAACTCATGGGACGCCGCGCCGGCTTTTTGAACAATACGCTTGCGGCGCTTGGACTCCACAATGCGACTGTTGAGGAAAAAGAAATTGAAAAAACCGCGCCCAACCGGTTCAACATCGCCACATTTCGGGCTTTTAAACCACTTGACAGGAGGATGCTCAAGAGCCTCTTCCGCCTCCTCACGGAGGACGGCGTTTTGGTAGCCTATAAGGGCAGAAGAGACGCGATTGAAAAGGAATTCGCCTTGTTGAAGGCATCGTGTAAAGCATCGCCTTCTGGTGAGCGCGAGTCTGCGGTCGTGGAG
Organism: Treponema sp.; assembly: GCA_031283905.1. GTDB lineage: Bacteria > Spirochaetota > Spirochaetia > Treponematales > Breznakiellaceae > JAIRKH01. Next base: position 7,264 of record JAITAW010000284.1, read on the forward strand.
TGGGAGCTAGTCCGCGTATCCACGCCGTTTCTGGAAGAAGAGCGGCATATTGTGGTCATACCACGCGCCTGCGCCATGAGCGGGTAGCCGTGAGCTTTTGACGGCGGCAACCGATTCCCCGCCCTGTAAAGTGGGTATCCTCCGCCTGTGGATAACGTGTGGATGCATAAGGGAAAAAGGTGAACGCGCCTCTGCATAACCGCTATAAGCGTATAATATATATAAAATTAGATCAAATGCACAAAATAATTATTTATATAGAAAGAAGTTAGAAAAGCATATCGACACATGTTCCGGCAAGTTGTCCATAACCGCCCGCAAATGGGTTTGTATTGCCAAGAAATAACCTGTGGACAACTTGTGAAATCTTGTGTAAGCGGCAAATTTTCGCACATACGAGCTATAATTCTTCAAAACCGCCATCGACATCCAGCATGTCGGGGATTATGTACGCTATACCGCCGGTCTTTTTCACCCGTATCTCAACGTAACCCTTGGAAACCATGCCGTCAAGTTCCTTTTTAGCCTGATCCAAAGATATGCCTGCGGACAACGCGACATCACTCGGAGACAGAATGCCATGGTTCTGTTTTGCAGTCTTTAGGATGACGTGTTCAACGCTATCCGCCCGTCTGGAACCATTGGATGAAAACCTCGCGCCAAAGATGCCGTCTACAAACCCGCCCGCATAGTCCGCCTCACGGTGCCTGTCGTTTACAAAACGGTTGCCTGAACGCCTCCCCTCTTCATACGCATCCAGAGGATCGCCGTTCCTGTAGCCGTCCAGCAACGCCCGTTCCATGTTAGCCTTCCGTACTTGTCCGCCTAATGTAAAAAAGTCGTAAATGGAGCCTACCATACATAGTCCGCCGGTGAACATCCACAAGAGACCGCTGGGTATCTTTCCCAAATAAAAACGATGTAACCCCAACGCGCCACAACCTGAAATCAACCATAAAAGGTATGCGATGCCCACACTGTACATAACAGTCTCCTCCAAAAATTCTCTACCGAAAGTTTGCCGAGTCGGGTGATCGCCGAACTTTCGGTTCGCTTTTGGAAGAGCGCTTTTATGATAAGCTAAACGACAAAAGAAAGTCAATATCACCTCTTCACTTTTCCTCAAATTGCCGTTATGCTAATGGATGTGTCTGCACGATGCCTCTTTTTGCCATTACTGCTCTTGTTTCCGCTTTCAGCCTACACACAGGAACATGCGGTTTACGCGCTGGAAGCGGCGCGGTACCGCGCGCTCGCGCAACAGTTGACCGAAAGGCATATCCCCTTTGAGGAACGGGAACTTTTCTCCAAATACGGCGGCTTCGGCTCGTCAATACATATGTTTATACCGGCGGCGGACGCACGTCAAAATCCGTTGGAAACCGCGTTTGCGCTTGCCGTTCCGCTTGCCGAAGCCGGCGATTTCGCGTTTGAGGCCGCGATTGAGTTTGCCGAAGCCGCGTACGCAAACGCCGAAAGCCTGCCGGTTGACGTCAGAATAGCGTTTTTGGGAGGAGAGGCGTCTTTCCTGCCTTCAGATATGAGGGAAAACGCCCACGCCGGTTTACAGGACCTGTACGATCTGCTTCCCCACCCCGAACAAACCGCGCTTTGGTACCTCTCTATGGAAAACAAACCGCGGAAATTGAACTTCGTACAAGGGGCATCCGGGGTTGTTACTCCGCTTCAAATGCTTCAAAATCTGCCGGCGCTGTGCGGGCAATACGGCGTGCCTTATGTCTTTCCCATGACCAACAACGAACTCTTTCACTTGAAACTGGCCGGCGGTCCCGAGGTCTATGCGTTTTCCAAAGCGAGGGGAGTCAACACCCTTGTCATTACGGACGCGAAAGACCGCAATGCGTCCAATAGGACGCCTGCTGGTCCGCTTGACGCATCCGCGTTTGCCCGTATGCTGCTTGAGTACGCGTCCCAACTCGATCTTTCTCTTGATCCGGACACCCACTACATGATGATCGCCAATAGGGACGGAAAAATACGTTTCATTTCCGGAATTGTCTTTGTCATAGCCCTGATCACGGGCGGGGCGTTTCTTACTGCGGTTTTTTTGGCGTTGACCATAGCGTACAGGCGGCTGATGGCAGCGCGATGGCATATATTTTTTTGCTATTTCTGGATCATCCTGCTCCATTTCGCGCTACTGGCGCTTGCGCTGGGATTAGCGCGTCTATTTCTCTTCGCAATAGTGAAAAACCTTTCGCTTAATATCGTGACGGCGCTTCTTTTCTTCTTGGCCGGAATGCTCCTATACGCGCTGTTTTTTCTCATTCCCGACGGCATTGCCATACCGGGAAAATCGTACTTTTACGGGTATGCGGCTATAACCGCGGGTTTGCTGGATACGCTCATCCTGATGTCCTTCAACACCGTCATGATGCCGATCTGTACCGGCGCGTTTGTATTTATCCTTATCGGAGCGTTGTGGAAAAACGCGAGCATCTGCTACCTTGCGGGCGTCATGGTACCGCTTCAAGCCTTTGCTTTCTTTTACAACCTGTTTAAGATCGGCAACGGACGCTTTTTGGAACTCATCATGGATAAAAACATCGTGAATATTCTGATAATTTCCGTTCTCTTCCTTCCGTCCTTGTTCATATTCCGCCGCGGGCAAACGCTCCTGAGAAAGAGAAACGCGCCGGTTGGCGGACGCCGGAAAACCGATGTATTCAACAGATCGCAAAAACCGGTGAGTTTTTTTATATACGCTGCTGTACTTATCACACTGCTCATTGGCGCTATACAGTTTCTGGCGTTTTACGCGCAAACGTCCGCGCTTTCCGCCGCGAGCGCGCCGGTGCGGCGCGTCATTGAGGAAAACGGCGGCGCGGACGGGCCGTTCAAGATTCTCTGCCGGGAACGCCTCTTTTTGACGCGCCGCATACTTGATGTGAGCATTGAGACCACGCAGCGTCCCGTACGTTTCGACATGGCGTTACAGGGCAACGGCGATAGTGTTCCGTCCGTCTATTCGGCTGTGTTTGAAAACAAATTCATGCTCTACCGGATGGATGAAGAGCGGCAAAACAGGCTGCGTTTCATACTCGGCGAAAACCCGCCCGATTCTTTCTCCTTTACCCTGGTAATTCCGGCGGCTTTTTCAGGGACGTTGAACGTCAAGGCGCTGTACAATTTTTACAATGCGGCCGTTGACAATCAAGGCGAGCCTGAGACCGGAGATTATATCCTCGCCGTATCAAAAAGTGTAAGTATTGCGAATAGTACTCGTTGACAAAAAAGAGCAAATCCTTATACTCTTAAAAAGAGGAAACTATGGCTGATTTACAACTTGCGTTTGTTAATTTCAAGCAAAATGCATATATTGTAGTTGAAGGGCATACCCAAATAGCGGATCGTTTTTTTATTATCAGGTCAGGAAAGGTACGCGTATCCAAAAGCATCCAAATTGTTGAGGAAGAAGGCGGCAATATTCTTGGACCGGGGGATTTTCTTTCGGTTGTGTCCACGCTTTCGAGTCATCTTCAAATAGAAACCGCTCAGGCAATAACCGATGTTACGCTTATCTCGGTTCACAAAGAGCAGTACGGCCAGCTTATCAAGAATAACGCGCCGGTCGCCATGAAGATCATCATGCAATTCTCCAAGCGTATGCGCTACCTGGATACGGCGCTAGCCCGTATAACGATGAAAAGCGTGACTACGGAAGAACCCGCCCATCTTTTCAACATCGGCCAGTATTATCTTGAAATAAAGCAGTATGAGCAGGCGTATTACGCCTATCATCAATATATCAAATACTGCCCCAAGACGCCGAATGTCAATAGGGCGCGGGACAGTATGGCAAAAATCGCCCGCTATGTTCATAACGTCCGCTTTGACTACAAGCCGGATGAATTTGTCAGGGTCTATCCTAAAAACACCATGTTTTTCTGTGAAAATGAACCGGGAGACGAACTTTTTATCATACAAAAAGGTTCGGTGAAGATCACAAAAATACAGGAAAACAAAGAAGTCCTCCTTGCCGTACTCAAGACAGGGGATATTTTTGGAGAAATGGCGCTGCTTGAATCAAAACCCCGTTCGGCAAGCGCCATCGCCTATGAGGATTGCACCGTTATGGCGGTAAACAGAGCGAACTTTCAGCAGATGGTTTCTTCCCAGCCTCAGATGATAGCGCGTCTTACCATCCTTTTAGCGGAACGCATTTGGCTCATCTACAAACAACTCGCCAACACCTTGATTAGAGACCACTTGGGGCGCGCCTACGATATGCTTCTGATGCAACTTGAAAGAAATCGCGTCAATGTAAGCAGTACCCAAGCGTATCTCTTTGATTTTGGTCCCAAGGAACTTATAACCATGCTGGGGTTGTCCCAATCGGAAAGTTTCGAAGTCATATCCGCCCTCCTCGAAAATAAACATATTCACGTTCAGCAGGATAAACTTTTTGTGCAGAATATTTCAGAAATTCTCAAAGAGGTCGAGATGTTCAGGCGTTTGCAGGCGCGTGAAGATTTTGTGCGATCGAGAAGGTAGCCCGCGCCGCATCGTGCGGTATGCGCCGTTAGGAGATGTTATGCGTATATTTTTTGCGCTGTTGTGTTTGTCATTGGTCATATCCGCTCATGGACAGGATGATCCTCAAGCCGCGGGAGGCGCGGGAAGCGTCCAAAACGGCGCGGAGCCGCTTTCCACATCGTACCGCGAAATTTCACTCGGCATGAGCCTCGATGACCTGAAAACAGCCCTGTCCAAAGACGCTCTTTTCGGCTACCGCGGCGATGAGGACGTTTCCCTTATACCTTCGCGAGAAGAAACGTATCTGGAGACCGCCGGCGCGTCTTTTATCAGGCGGGCGCTGTTTCAAACAAAGGAGGATAAGGTTTACGCAATGACCTTTACCCTCAACACCTCGCTTGTCGATCATTACTCCATCTTTACCACGCTGGTTAAAAAATACGGCGAACCCGCCTACCTCGATCCGGAACAGGCCGTATGGGAAGACGACAATACACGGCTTTCCATTGAGCGTCCGCTTACCATAAAATACATTGATAAAGCGATTTTTACTTCGATTCTTAATGAATCCGGCGCGAGAAAAAGCCAGGAAATACGGTTGAGAGAGGAATTTCTAAGTGATTTTTAACAAGAAAACGTTTCTTGCGCGTGTGGGAGTATCCTTTGCGCTACTTTGCTTTCAGTTTTCATGTTTTTCATCAAAGCCTTTTAAGACAACCCGGCTTTCCATTGCAACCGCCGCCGGAAAAACCGTGCCAATATCGGTGGAAATTGCCGAGACCGAAGAGGAGCGGAGGCAGGGATTCATGTTCAGAGAAAAACTCGAAGACGGCAAGGGCATGATTTTCCTCTTTGAAAAAGACCAAATCATGTCGTTCTGGATGAAAAACACGCTTGTCCCCCTGTCGATTGCCTTTATTTTGTCCGATGGGCGCATCGCGGAAATCCGCGACATGGAGCCGCGGAGTCTGGCCTCCGTCAATTCCGAGCGCTCATGCCGTTACGCGCTGGAAGCGCCGCAGGGCTGGTTCTCCAGGGCCGGCATCGGCGTTGGAGACAGGCTTTCCGTTGAAGGTCTCTCTATTGAGAATCCGGCGCAATGACCGAAGGCTAACCAGAGGTTGACCGGAGGCGGCATGTTTATCGGATTGACGAAGCGCGTACAACAAATCATAGCGGTAGACGCGCAGGACGAGGCGCGGAAGTGTAATGTTGACGAGGTGTTGCCCGAACACATCGTCATCGCCATTCTGAAAGGCGGAAGCGGACGGGCATGCAAGGCGCTCGCCCTGCTGGGAATAGATTTAAACGACTTTTACCGGTACATCGACAATGCCATCATGCATATCGGCGGAACTATACTTGCCGGTGAAATTCCTCTCTCCAAGCGGACAAAATATATGCTGGAAGCCGCGGCGGAAGAAGCCCGTGTAATGAAAAACGATCTGCTCGGCGTTGAACACCTCCTGCTTGCGGCTATGCGGGATCCGGGCGTCATACAAACCTACCTTCTGCATAAAGAAATAGACGTAGACCTCATGCGGATAACCATTCAGGCGGAAATACCGTTCTCAAAAGACGCCTATGAAGATGAGGAGGAAACCCGCGACGGCAAAAGCGCCAAATCCCGCATCAGGGTGAGACCCGACGTTTATCCGCTGCTTACGCCAATGCTGGACGGGTTTTCCCGCGATCTCACCGCTCTTGCGCGGGACGGCAAACTTGAGCCTGTCATAAGGCGGGAGAAAGAAATCAAGCGCGTGATGCGCATCCTCGCCCGTAAAACCAAGAACAATCCGGCGCTGGTTGGGGAGCCGGGCGTCGGGAAAACCGCCATCGTGGAGGGGCTTGCACAGATACTTGTCTCCGGCAACGCGCCGGGCGTCCTTGAAAACAGCCGTATCGTTTCGCTTGACATGGGCGCCCTGATTGCCGGCGCCAAGTACCGGGGGGATTTTGAAGAGCGCCTCAAGAAAATCATTGAGGAACTCAAGCAAGCGGCAAACATCATTCTGTTTATTGATGAGATTCACACGGTGATCGGAGCGGGAAACCCCGAGGGCGCAAACGATGCGGCGAACATGCTCAAGCCCAGTTTGGCGCGAGGCGAATTCCGGTGCATAGGCGCAACCACGTCCGCCGAATACCGCAAATACTTTGAAAAAGACGCCGCGCTGGAACGCCGTTTCCAGCCCGTAATGGTAAACGAACCTGACGCCGAGGAAACCATAGCCATTCTCACCGGCATAAAAACATCTTACGAAACGTTTCACCATGTGCGTTATACGGATGAGGCTGTTCTTGCCGCGGTACATTTAAGCCGGCGGTACCTCCCCGAACGCTTCATGCCTGATAAAGCGATTGATATGCTTGACGAAGCCGGCGCGCTTCTGAAAATGGACGCTACGGAGACGCCGCCTGAAGTCGCCCGTTTTGAAACGGAGATGCTGCGTCTTCGCAGGGAAAAGAATCTTGCGTTTATAAACGGCGATGTTGAGAACGCGTTTAAGGTCAGGGAAAAGGTAAAGGATTTCCACATCCGCGTTGTTGAAGCCCAAAACGCATGGGAACGGTATGCGGAAAGCAAACGCCCCCTGGTTACCAAGCGCCACGTACAGGAGATAGCTTCAGACGCCACCGGAATACCCATGGCCCGCCTTGACGATATGGAAGCGCAACGTATGCTGTGCCTTGAGGAAGAACTCCGCAAAACGATCATCGGGCAGGACGATGCGGTCTCCCGCGTGGCGTCCGCCATACGGAGGGCGCGATGCGGCGTTTCTTCGCCTCTGCGCCCGCTTGGTTCCTTCATTTTTCTTGGTCCTACGGGCGTCGGCAAAACCCTTCTCGCAAAACGGCTTGCCGCGCTTCTGTTCGGCAAGGAAACGGACCTGTTCCGCATCGACATGTCCGATTACATGGAGAAGTACAACATCGCCCGCCTGGTCGGAGCGCCTCCCGGCTACATCGGCTACGGCGAAGGGGGCGTTCTTACCGAAGCGGTGCGTAAAAAGCCGTACCGGGTGATCCTGTTTGATGAAATTGAAAAGGCCCACCGCGATGTTTATAACATTCTGTTGCAAGTGCTGGAAGAAGGCGAACTCAAAGACGGCATGGGGCATACGGTTAATTTCCGCAATACGGTCGTGATTATGACGAGCAACGCAGGCATCAGGGAAATAAACCGCGAGTCCCGCCTCGGTTTCGGCGCGGGCGAAGGCATTATAAGCCATGAGAAACTTGACTCTATGGCAAAAGAAGAACTGCGCCGCGCCTTCAGCCCCGAATTTCTCAACCGCGTGGATGAGATCATCGTCTTCAACGCCCTTATGAAAGAGCAAATCGGGGCCATCCTTGATGTACAGTTGCGAGAGCTTTCGGAGCGACTCCGCGAGCAGTCTCTTGAACTCACCGTAACCGGGGAGGCCCGCAGCCTGCTCATTGAAAAGGCGTGGGATCCCAAATTCGGCGGACGCCCCCTGCGCCGCGCCTTGCAAACCGAGTTGGAAGACCCCATAGCGCGGCTCATTCTTGCCGGCGTTACCGCCGCCGGGTCGGTCTTCCATGCCGGCGCTGCCGAGGGGAAAATCACGGTGAAAGCGGAGGCGTCTCCATAACAGATGGCGTAAAAAAAATGCCGGGATTGAGCTTCTTCATGGTTTAATGCCCGGCGCCTGCGTGAACATGCCTCCGCCCGCTGGCGGTCCGGCGAACATAAAGATGGCGTGGATTCCTTCACGAACATATTTTTCACCGGGGAATTGATACGGCCGGTTCACACGATAACGCAAAAGTTAGTACGAAAGGCTTTCCCAAAACGCGCAAGCGGCAGTTTTGGGAAAAGCTCAAGATATAGCTGATTTCTTATTTATATTCAAAGAGCGGGCTGTCAAGGGAACTCTACGTAGAGGCGGAACAAGGCTGGAGCGATGGTATGATAAAAGCGGGCGGTTATCCGGTATGGCGCACTACGAAGCGCCGCGCCATGATCGTCAAGTAGCAAAGTTCCGTCCAAATCAACTGCAATCATTTTTATCACCGCAAATTCCTCCAAAACACCGTGCCGCCTGACGCGGCACGGTATTATCTTTATCTTTTTTCCACAGTGATCAGCGGCTCTCCTTGTGCAACTGAGCCCCATAGCACCAGTGGAAAAGGCTTCGTCTTTCACTTCGCTAAATGGCACGATTTTTCCGGTTAAAGGGCTGGCAAGTATCAATTTACCAGCCAAAGGCGCATCTTCTGCTTCCGCAAGGTATTCCTCAAAATTACTCTTGATAATGGTAACATGGGGTCCATAAACCACCTGTATTCCGTTTCCTTTTTTAAGAACCCCTTTTGCGCCGCTCTGTTTAAGCAGATCGTCCTGTACCAAGTCGGGATTTCCAACTTCAAGGCGCAGCCGGGTGGCACAGGCATCTACACTACGGATGTTCTGTTTACCCCCAAGCCCCCGCAAAATAAGAGGAGAAAGGGTGTCATTCGGTGTTTCAGCGGACTTTGATTTTTTCTTTGTATTTCTTGTGCCATAATCCTTCCTTGTATAAAGTTTGGGTTCTTCTCCTTCTTCCTCACGGCCCGGGGTTTTCAAATTCCATTTGAGAATTGCAAACTTGAAAAAGAAATAGTACAGTACGAAATATCCGGCGAACACCGGAAGCATAAGAAGCCAGTTGGTTTTCGCGTTACCTTGCAGAATACCGTATAGCGTGAAGTCGATCAGCCCGTCAGAAAAAGTTGTGCCAATGGCAATTTTAAGTACATTGGTAAGTACAAAAGCCAAGCCCGCAAACCCGCAATGTACGATAAACAAAAACGGCGTAATGAATAGGAATGTAAACTCTATCGGCTCGGTAATGCCGGTGAGGAAGCTGGTCAGTGCGGCGGACATCAAAAGACCACCTACAATTTTTCGTTTTTCCGGCTTCGCACAGTGATACATGGCAAGGGCCGATGCAGGCAATCCTGCCATCATAAAAGGATATTTGCCAGTTAGGAAGCGGGTTGCCGAAAGATTAAAGAACTCAACATTTTTCGAAGCCAGCTCCGCAAAGTAAATACCTTGAGAGCCAAAACGTTCAATCCCGTCAACAATCGCGGAACCGCCGAGGCCGGTCTGCCAAAAGGGAATGTAAAATACATGATGCAAGCCGAAAAGGATTAAAGCGCGCTCAGCAAATCCAAAAATGAAGGTTCCGAAGTGACCGGACTTCAGTACCACGCCGCCGATAAAGGAAATGCCGGTTTGGATCACGGGCCAGAGTATACTCATCGCCGCACCAAGAACCATCGCGCCAACGGTACAGATAATCGGCACAAACCGTACCCCGGCGAAATAAGAAACCGCCGTAGGGAGTTCGATTTTACAAAACCGGTTATGCAGAGCCGCTACCATGAGACCGCAGATGATACCGCCGAATACCCCCATTTCAAGACTGGTAATGCCTAAAACTTTACTTACGGAACCGGAAAGCACCGTTGCCGCCGGGATGCCGTCGGGTGTCACTTTCCCCAACATGATAAGAATTGAAGAAATTGTTACATGCATAACGATAAACGCAACTCCCGATGCCAGCACGGCTACGGCTTTTTCGTTTTTCGCCATCCCCAAGGCAACGGCAAGGGCAAATATCAGGGGCAGATTACTAAATACCGCGTTGCCGACAGCACTCATCACCGCAAGCACGTTGTACAAACGTACCTGTCGTGAATTTTGTGTAAATGGGCAAAGCCTGGTAGAAATAGCAAGTGAGCAAAAATGGCTAGTACACGCAAACGGAAGGAGAGGTATCTAATCGACCAAAAACCGGATCAGACA
>JAITAW010000303.1 GCA_031283905.1 Treponema sp.
CTGCAATGTTAAAGTATGAAATGACTTTAGTAGATAAAGACTATATAAGAGAACAATAAAATAAATATAACAATTGTCAAATGTTTTCAAACGCAGGTCTTCCGAAATGCCTCGGTATCGAACCTCAGCCGGCGGCCGTTCTTTTCGTCATTGTAAAGAGAAATTGTAAGAAGGAATGGAAGTAAAACTCAAAGAGAGTGAACGTATGGATGGGAACGGGTTGGTTCTAGGCTATAGAAGGGAATGACCAGCGGTTAAACCGCCGGTTTTGTAGAGCGCCTCTGAAAACAATGAGCGCGGCGTTTCTGTTTGCCCGCACTCGCGGGCAAACAGCCGTCCGCTCCTACGCGCCGGGCAAAGCGTTCATCTTCCGCTTCAACTCCAGCAGCATGGTGTCAGTGGACGAATCGGATTTTTCCAGTTCCTTGAATTTTTTATCAAGATCCGAATCCGCGGACAAATCCGCCAGTTCCGCGTGGGCGTCGGCTTTGGCTTCCAGTTGATCGACCTTTGCGGACATGCGGTCAAAGGCTTCGAACGCGCTGGTATTGCCCGATACGCTTGAAATGACGCTTTGAATTTTCTCCTGAGCTTCCGCGCGTTTTGCGCGGGCGACAAGGAGGTTTTTCTTGCGTTGCGCCTCATCGATCTTGTTTTGAAGATCCCGAAGCGTGGTCTTCAACTTTTCTACCGCGATTTTTTGGGCTTCCCATTGTTTTTTATATTCGGCGTATGCGTTGTCGTATTCCTGTTTGCGAAGCAGGGCTTCTTTTGCGAGATCGTCTTTGCCCGCGTTGACGGCAAGCATGGCTTTGCGCTCCCACTCCTGAGCCAGGACAAACTGATTTTCCGTATCTCTTCCAAGTTTCTTTTCATCGGCGATGGCAAGCGCGACCGCTTTTTTGGATTCGATAAGTTGGTTGTTCATATCAATGACGAGTTGATTTAACATCTTCTCCGGGTCTTCGGCTTTGCTGATGAGATCATTAACGTTTGAACTAATAACGGTTTTAAGTCTAGAAAAAATTCCCATATATATCTCCTTCCCCTACTTTCTATACACAGAAAGAATTTTATAGTGTTGCGACAGAGCCAGGCTGAAAGAGTCAAGACTCGCCCTGAATTCCTGCAGATCCATTGTATCATATTGCAGAGTGTCGATCAAAACAATTTTTCCCTGATCCAGGGCATAGGCACCGTGAATCAAATCCGTCGCGTTGAGTCTCAATAACAACGCAAAGAATTCCTCTTTGTTCTCCTCCGGCTCATCCATCACCGTAGTTCTCATAACGACCAGAGGATCCGCCCTCATGATGGCGACCTCTTCCAGATAGTTTTCCTCGTCCTGGACGAGCCACAAGTTTTTGTCAATTTCACGGTACGTTACCATAAGATTGATAAGGTACTGTTCAATTTTTTCATCAGCCATGCTGTTTTCTCCTTTATTCACAGTGGGGTTAATACCCCGCCGCTCCGCGGCGGTTAAAATTGGCAACGCCAACAAAAAATGGTGGTAAACGGGTTTGCGCGGCAAACCTCCGCAATTAAATAATTTCCTTACGGAACGAACCTCGTAAACAATGCAACGCTTACAAGATACCCCGCGCCGCAAACGGGTTTGCGCCAAACTTGTTTGCGCACTGTGCGGCGGGGGTTCATTCGCAGTGGGTCCGTTGCCTCGCCTTTCTTCAGGGCGGGGATGCCATTGAAAGCCGGTTTCAATACCGCGCCTTACAAATGCTCTTTCGACCGGTAACTCCGCTCCAGGTCTTCCATCACCTTCTTCATTTTAAACCCAAAATCATCCAGCGAAGCGGTGTCGGTGTTTTGGATCTCGCTCTTGATGCGGGAAAGACGCTCCCGTTCGGGCAACGCCGTTATCTGTACGAGCGGCGCGCCGAGTTTTATGCACATGGCGGCTTTTTCGTAGAAACTCATCATAAGTTCCAAAAGCCTCACCTGTTTTGTCGGCGCGCAATACATGTCAATTTCATCAAACGAATTTTGTTGTAAAAAACCATTCTTGATGATTTCCGCGACAACGAGAATAAGCCGCTGATCGTCAGGCAGGGCATCCGGCCCGATGAGCCGGACGATTTCTGAAAGGCGCTGTTCTTTTTTTAGAAGGTCCAACGCTTTCTGCCTGACAACGGCCCACGCGGGGTTCACCTGCTCCCACCAGGGTTTGACCTCCTCGGCGTACTCGGAATAACTGTCGAGCCAGCCTATGGCCGGATAATGGCGGGCGTTCGCCAACTCGCGGTCAAGCGCCCAGAAACAGCGGATGAAGCGCTTGGTATGCTGGGTAACCGGCTCGGAGAAATCGCCTCCGGGCGGGGATACCGCCCCGATAATGGAAACCGAGCCTTCATCGCCGTTGAGGGTTTCAACACGGCCGGCCCTTTCGTAGAATTCGGCGAGACGGGTGGGAAGATATGCGGGAAAGCCTTCTTCGGCGGGCATTTCTTCCATGCGTCCGGAAAGCTCGCGGAGCGCTTCCGCCCAACGGGAGGTTGAGTCCGCCATGATCGCCACATGGCACCCCATGTCACGGTAGAATTCAGCCATTGTAACGCCTGTATAGATCGAAACCTCACGCGCGGCGACCGGCATATTGGACGTATTGGCGATTAAAATTGTACGCTCCATAAGGGAACGTCCGGTTCTGGGATCAACAAGGTGAGGGAATTCGGTGAGAACGTCGGTCATTTCGTTGCCGCGTTCGCCGCACCCGATGTAAATGATGATGTCGGCGTCGCACCACTTGGCGATGGCGTGCTGGGTCATGGTCTTGCCGGTACCGAATCCGCCCGGGATTGCCGCCGCGCCGCCTTTTGACAGGGGAAAAAATATATCGATGACCCGCTCGCCCGTAACAAGCGGTTTGTCCGCGGCAAGACGCCTCGCGGAAGGGCGCGGCATCCTGACGGGCCACCAGTGGGCGAGGGAAAACGGTTCTTCCTTGTCGCTTAAAGCTATGACATCATTGATGGTGTACGCGCCCGCTCCCTTTAATTCGAGCAAGGTGCCGCCCTTGCAGGTTGGCGGAACCATGATCTTGCAGGTGATGCTTTCGGTTTCCTTCACCGAGCCGAGGAGAAGCCCCGGTTTTATTGCGACCGGCTCTTTTCTTCCGAGTTTTTCGGCGATTTCCTGATTGGGAACAAAATCCCATTGTTTATTGGGATCGATGCGCTCACCCCGTATTCCGGGTTCCATAAATGCGCCGGACTGCTGGTACAGCAGTTCCAGAGGACGCTGTATGCCGTCGTAAATTGCGCCGATAAGTCCGGGGCCAAGACGCACCGAAAGCGGACGCCCTGTGGATTCGGCGGCGGCTCCCACTTGCAGTCCCGTATCATCCTCGTACACTTGAATAACGGCTTCACCTTTCTCAAGGCGCACAATTTCCCCGATTATTTTTTTAGGACCGACATCAACCACGTCAAAAAGCGTCCCCGAGGCCGGTCGCGTGGACTATGGGGCCCGCTATGCGTTTCACCCGCCCGATGCTCATACAACGCCTCCCAAGACCGCGTCTCCAAGAAGAGCCGCCGTCAATTCCGCTCTTTTGTCTTCAAGAAGAAAGGCTTCGGCGTTATCTATAGACGCGGTAACTTTTACTTTTTTGGTGTTTACAATAAGGGCGGGGAAAGCTCCGGCGCTCAAAAACATGATGTCAGGTTTCACAATAGTCCAAAATTTTTTTTCCTTTGCTTTTTTGAAAAAGACGTTTTCCAGAATTTCTTCAGCTTCCTGTTCGGTGATTGTACGCGCCATTACTTCCGGCTCGTCTTTTTCGGCAATGGGCGACCCTTCGGCCTCAAGCGCCTCAAGCCGTTTGGAAAGCTCATGCTCCAGGATGGCGAGCAATTGTTTCCTATCCAGCGAAGAAAGGTAATCGCCCGCAGCTTTTTTCAAAAGCGCTTCAATTTTGACCGAGCGGACGCGGCGTTTGTCCTGCACAAGCCTTCCCATAATATCATTGCCGTCTCTTTGGGTTTTTTCGGCGTATCTTTGCCGCAACTCGTCAAGAGCGGACTGTACTTTCCGCTCCCACGCCGAGGCGGCGTCTTTTACGGCGTCATCCGCGTTTTTAATGGCGCGGAACGCCTTCTTCCGCGCGTCTTCAAGAATTTCCCGATCCAAAACCTCGGTTGATTGCAGTTCTTCCATGAATATTCCTCAGATAATGGTGGCGATTTACAAAGGAAGTGTCAAGAGGGCAAACACGCGCGTGTTGTAAAGCGCGGATACTCTCAAAACACGGACGGCTTTGAAAAAGATGCGTTATAAATAGCTTTTCCGCCGGACGAGGCTCCGCCATACTCTCGTTATGCGCACTTTTTTAGCCCAAATTTGCCGTAGCAGATGCCGTCCGTGGCGGCGCAAAACGTTTCGGCAAGCGGCATTGCTGATTCAGCCGGATATGAGTCAGAATATTAAGATAACGAAAGCGGCAAATTATAATTCAAATGATTTAAAAAACAGCGAATTTGTATTAAATGGAGAAGTAGTTACCCCGCAAAAAACATATGAGGTATATATTTTTAACGGAAAAAGATTGGGCAAAACGGTAAAGTCGCTTTGAGCCGCTGTCCGCCTCGCCATACAGATGGAGCGTCTAACGGACGCGTTTTTCCCGTATCATTTCCCATTGGCTGACAAGCATACCGGTAAGCATAAGCGCAAAACCGGGGAGCGTCCAGCGCCGCACCTGTTCGTGAAGGATAAGAATACCGCCTAACGCCGCGAAACTTCCCTCAAGACAGAGAATAATCGTAGCGTGCGCGGGCGGTGCGTCTTTTTGAGCAACGACTTGCAGCGTATAGGCAACGCCGACCGAGAGAAATCCTCCGTAGAGAATAGGTATGAGTATGTTGAACAGGGACGGCATATCCGCGCGCGCGACCGCGCTTCCAATATCCGCTATGAGGACAGGGAGGATTTTCCAGGTAAACGCCTCTTTTTCGAACAAATCCGGCAGTATCCCCGCCATAATGCCGTTCAAGCGCGGTTCGAGCGTGAATGTGAAGATCAGGCAGAGCAAGCCGCATACGGTGAACTGCCCCACGGAAAGCCGCACCGGATCGTTCCGCCGCACAAGACGGTCTATCAAAAGTACGTGAACCGCCCAAAAGAGTACGCTTGCGAGCGTGATGATGTCGCCGATGTTTACGGAATCAAGGCTGGCCGCGCTGATGAGGTACATGCCCGGCACGGTGAGAAACGCGCCTATCCAGGTGAAGACGCCGGTTTTCCGCCCCAAAAAGACGCCCAGTATGGGGACAAGCGCCACGTACAGGCCCGTAATAAAACCGGCGTTGCCCGCTGTGGTAAACATGACTCCGATCTGCTGGATCGTAACCGCAAAAAAAAGAATCGTACCGGCGGCGAGGCATGAACGGATGTATGCTCCAGCCGTATTGACGTGATCCTCAAGCCCGTTGCGCCTGCGGAA
>JAITAW010000103.1 GCA_031283905.1 Treponema sp.
GCGAACGCGTCCGTAACGGTACAGGCGGGTATACCGGTTAGTACGGCCGGATCGCCTTCGGCGCAGACGGGCGCGACAACGGGGCCCGGAACGGGAACCATAGCATGACAAATATTGACTCAACATTATGCAATGGAATTACAAACGGCATTTCAATAAATACCGCAAAACTAGCGCAAAATCCCGCTTTTGACATCCAAACCCAAATTCTTTTGACAGCCAAATTCAGACGGGAACGGCCGTAAATCTGACATTGAACGCATCCGCCGGTTCAACGCCGCCGCAATAGGCGGTCAGGAGGCGGACTACGGAATCCCCCTCTTGAAGCCGCGAAACGGCGGCGCATAGCGGCGGTTTCATGCTCGTTGCGGAGGGAGCATTGGAATACGCGATGCAATATTCCGCCCTTTGAGACGGCTTTGCATAGTCATGTTGCAAAAAAGTACCGGATATGTTAGATTTGTTCCATGACGTATTCGATAGCCTTGATTCCCGGAGACGGGATTGGTCCTGAAGTGATTAAACCGGCGGTGAAAGCCCTTGACGCGGCCGGCGGCGCAGGGGGACATGTTTTTGATTATGTGGAGCTTAAAGCGGGCGGTTGCGCCATTGACAGTACGGGCGAGCCTCTGCCCGGGGAGACGCTTGAAGCCGCCGGACAGTGCGATGCCGTACTGTTGGGCGCGGTTGGCGGGCCGCAATGGGAAAGCCTGCCCGGTCATCTGCGCCCGGAACGCGCCCTCCTGGGATTGCGGGCCGGTTTGGGCGTGTTTGCGAATCTGCGCCCGGCAAAACTGCTGCCCCAGTTGCGGAGCGCGTGTCCGCTTAAAGATGAAGTTCTCGTTTCCGGCAATTGCGAAGGCAAACCGGAATTCGATCTACTCATCGTGCGGGAACTTACCGGAGGGCTTTATTTCGGGGAACGGGGGCGAAGCGCGGATGGCAAAACGGCTTTTGACACAGAAACCTATTCATGGAACGAGGTAGAGCGGGTGTTGCGTACGGGCTATGAAGCCGCCAAGGTCAGACGGAAGAAGCTCTGCATAGTGGATAAGGCGAATGTACTCGAATCGTCCCGTTTTTGGCGCGAGGTGGCCGCCGTTGTGTCGAAAGAGTATCCCGGTATTGAGACATCGTTCCTCTATGTTGACAACGCCGCCATGCAGCTTGTCCGCGCTCCCGGACAGTTCGACGTTATCGTAACGTCGAATCTTTTCGGCGACATTCTCTCCGATGAGGCGTCGGTACTGACCGGATCCATCGGTATGCTGCCTTCGGCGAGCCTCGGCAGCCCGCGTGATCCGCTTGCCAAAAACGGCCGTTTTATGGGCATGTACGAGCCGATACATGGTTCCGCGCCCGACATTGCCGGTAAAAACATCGCAAATCCGCTCGGTACGATCCTTTCAGCCGCGCTGATGCTCCGTTATTCCTTTGGGCTTGAAAAAGAAGCCCGCGCCGTTGAGGATGCGGTGAGCGCCGCGCTGGACGCGGGGTTGCGCACTCCGGACATTGCGGGCAGGGGGCCGGAGGCGGCGAATGAAACGATTGCCGGTACCAAGGAAATGGGCGAAGCCGTTGTAAAACTGTTGGAGAAATGAAACATGAACGTACTTGTTATAGGCTCCGGCGGACGGGAACACGCCATTGCGTGGAAACTCGCCCTGTCTCCAAAGGTTGACGCGGTCTTTGTGGCTCCGGGCAACGGCGGAACCGCGCTTGAAAAAAAATGCGAGAATGCGCTTGCCGGTGTTGATCCTGAAACGGAAACCGGACAGATGATTCTGGCCGATTTTGCCGAAAGAGCGGGCGTTGCTTTCAGCGTGGTTGGTCCTGAAGCGCCGCTTGCTTCGGGTATCGTCACCGCGTTCCACAGCCGTTCCCTTGCCATTGTGGGTCCTGACAAAAAGGCGGCGCGGCTTGAGGCAAGCAAGGCGTTCGCAAAGGCTTTTATGGCGAAATACGGCGTCCGTACTGCGGCAAGCGGAGAATTTTCCGCGATAGGCGCGGGCTTTGAAGATGCGCTTCGGTATGTGAAAACTCATTTTTCCCAAACCAAACAGCCCGTTGTCATCAAAGCTGACGGGCTTGTCGCGGGCAAAGGCGTTATCATTGCGAATTACTTTACGGAAGCCGAAATGTGCCTGCGCTCTTTTATGAAAGACGGCGTTATCGGGGACGCGGGGAGGACCGTTGTGATTGAAGACTTCCTGCCCGGCAAAGAGGTTTCCGTTCTTGCCGCCGTGAGTGTTCGGAACGGCGCGGGTGTTATCGCGCCCTTCATTGCGGCGCGGGATCACAAACGCCGCTTTGACGGCGACATGGGTCCCAACACGGGCGGCATGGGCGCTATTGCGCCGGTTCCGAACTTCACAGAAGCGGCGCAAGTGGATTTTCGCTCGTTGATCCTTGAGCCGACTCTGAAAGGATTGAGGGCGGAAAACGTTGATTACCGGGGATTCATCTTTTTCGGACTCATGGTACAGGACGGACGCTGTTATCTGCTTGAATACAACGTGCGTTTGGGAGATCCTGAAACACAGGCGGTCTTGCCGTTGCTCGACTCGGACTTCGCGGATGTGTGCGCCGCGATTCTGGATGGGAGCCTGACGGAGAACCAGTTTGCGTGGAAACAGGGCGCGGTGTGCGCTCCGGTCGCTGTCGCGGGCGGATACCCGGGTTCATACCGGAAAGGCGATCTTGTTACGGTAAACGGCGCGGCTCCGGACGGCGGCGAATTGTCCCCCGGCGTGAAACTCTTTGCCGCAGGCGTACGCCTGCAAGACGGCAATTTCTTCACCTCCGGCGGCAGGACGCTTGCCGTCTCAGCATACGGCGCTGACACGGAGAGCGCGAGAAGCAATGCGTATCGCGCGCTTGAGTCGGTGCGCTTTGACGGTATGGACTTCCGAAAGGATATCGGACGGTAACATGCGTACGTACACACGCTATGCGTACACTCCGCGCCGCCATACGTTTTCCCTTTTCGCATGTGAATTCTTTCCTTGCACGCTCTTGAAATCATAGAGTCTTTTTGTTAAAATCCCTTTCGATGGCGAGAAAACCCGGCTATTCCACTTTATCGGACCTGTTTCAAGATGATGAGTCCGGACAGGAACTGGTCAAGACCGGTGGTGAAGATTCAAAATACCGGAAAGTGGCGAAACTCCTCATACTTATCGGCGGGGAGGAAGCGGCGAAAATACTTTCAAAGCTCAATGTAAAGCAGGCGGAGCTTGTTTCCAAAGAAATCGCTTCAATAAAAGGCATTACACAAGCGGAAGCGGAGAAATTATTCTCCGAATTCCGGTCTTTTATGGCGCTTTCATCCGGAGGATATAAGGGATCGTTTACGGGCGGGGTTGACGAGGCACGGAAGCTTTTGCACGCGACGTACGGACCTGAAAAGGGCGAGGCGATGCTTAGGAAGATAGCGCCGGAGGCTATAGAGAATCCTTTTGGGTTTCTTGAGGACTTTACGGCGGAGCAACTAGGCATCCTCTTTAAAGATGAAGCCCCGGCGACCGAGGCGCTGGTACTTTCAAGGCTGCCCGCGAGACTGGTCGCGGAGGTGATAAAGCATGAGGAGCCTTCAAGGAAAATCGAGATCGTCAAACGCATCGCCAAGATGAACAAGGTAGCGCCGTCCGTCATGGAACAAGTGGCGGTCGCGCTCAAAGAGAAAGCCCGAAAAATAGGCGGAACCGATTCCGAACAGATTGACGGCATGAAGGCGCTTGCGGAGATACTCAAAGCATCGGACGCCTCTTTTGAATCAAGACTCCTTGAGGAACTGGAAGGCGATGATCCGTCCTTGAGCTACAATTTGAGGGCGAGGCTCTACACGCTTGACGACATACTCCGCATGAGCGATCTTGCCTTGGAAGAAAAACTGCGAACCATGAGCGAAAAAGAAATTGTTTTCCTGCTGAAGGGGCGCAGGCAGATTTTTATTGACAAAATTCTGTCTAACGTCTCAGCGCCGCGCCGCGCTTTAATACGGGAAGAAGCCGAAATTTTAGGATCCGTGTCGCGTTTCGAGGCGGATGCCGTTGCGTCTGATTTTCTGAATTGGTTCAGGCGAGGGCGGGAAAGAGGCGAGATACTGCTTGCCGATGATGAAGGTATTATCGTATAAATTTGTGTAAAGAGGTGTATTATGGAAACGATGTTGAGAAAGGGGCAAGTGGCAAGCGGGTTCGAAATTCTTGATATCGCCGATTTGAGCGAAATTAATGCCGTGGGCGTTTACGCCAGACATATAAAAACCGGCGCGGAGGTGTTTCACATTCTGAATGACGATGAAGAGAATCTTTTTGCCTTCAGTTTCGCAACTGTTCCTGAGGATTCAACCGGCGTCGCCCATATTATAGAACATTCTGTGCTGTGCGGATCCGAACGTTATCCTCTGAAAGACGCCTTTCTCGCGCTGGGTCAGGGCAGCCTCCAAACCTATCTCAATGCGTGGACGTTCCCTGATAAGACCGTGTATCCGGCAAGTTCGGTCAACGAGCGCGACTACTTTAATATAATGGACGTATACACGGACGCGGTGTTTCGCCCCCTCCTATCCGAGTGGACGTTTATGCAGGAAGGACACCGGCTGGAACTTATTGACGGCGAGGCAGCCGCCGGTACATCAAAAGGGAAAAAACTCTCCATCACGGGGGTTGTGTACAATGAAATGAAGGGCGCGTATTCTTCGATTGAGACGGTCGCCGAGCGCTTTATGACGCGGACGCTGTTTGAGGGAACGCCGTACGCCTATGAATCGGGAGGAGATCCCGAATGTATACCGGATTTGACCTTTGAATATTTCAAAAATTTTCACAAAAGCCGCTATTCTCCGGCGAATTGCAAGATTTTTTTGGCGGGTAATATCGCAAGCGAAAAACAATTCGCTTTCTTGGACAATATATTGTCGGCATTGCCTACAGACGCCGCCGCGCCACCGCTTCCGTTGGCAAAAAAGTGGGAAAAACCGAAGCGGGCGCGGGCGCAATGCCCTGCGGGAGGCAAGGAAAAGGCTACGGTTCTGCTTTCGTGGCTCTGTGGCAACGCGACGGATCCGGACGAAACAATGACGCTTGCCATCCTATCCGAAATTCTCATGGGACACGACGGGTCTCCACTTGCCAAGGCGCTCGTTGAGTCAGGGTTGGGAGAGGATCTGGCGCCGGCAAGCGGGTTTGAGGATGAATACAGGCAGACCTTTATGGCTGTGGGCTTGCGGGGCGTTGATTTCTCCAAAACGACGGCCGAAGCAATTGAACGGCTTGTTATGGAAGAACTGCGGCGTTTGACGCGGAAAGGCGTCCCGAAAGAAGAAATTGAAGCCGCCGTGGTTTCCCTTGAATTTTCAAACCGAGAAATAAACAGATATCATGGTCCTTTTTCTCTTGTTTGGCTGCAACGGACATTGCGCGGCTGGCTGCACGGAGAGAAACCGTGGGAAAGCCTGCTCTTCCTACCTTCTTTCACCAGAATAAAAGAGAAACTCAACGGTGCGGAAGGCGGACGCTATGTTGAACAACTTATTCAGACATACCTGCTTGACAACCCGCACTACGCCTTGCTTTCCATTGAACCGGAAACGGATTGCCGGGAAGCAGGCTTTCTTGGGAAAAAAGAAGCCGCTCTCGCGCAAAAATTAGCGGAAAAACAGGCCGCGCTTTCAAAGGCGGAATTAAAAGCCATAGAGAAAAAAGCGAGGGAACTTGAAAAATTGCAGGGTGAAAAGGATAGCCCGGAAGCGCTGGCATCTGTTCCTCACCTGTCCGTACGCGATCTTTCGCGGGAAATCGTTGTAATTCCCCGAAAACTATTTGATGCGGGCGGCGTACCTGTTCTGGTGCATGATCTCTTCACCAACGGCATCGCCTATGTGAACATCGCGTTTCCAGTTGATGTTCTTGAGCCGGAAGATTATCCGTGGCTCAGCCTGTTCAGCCGCGCTGCGGTGTCAACCGGATTGCCGGGCATGGATTATGCGGCGGTTTCGAGCCTTTTGGCCCGCACCGTAGGTGATTTTTCCTCTATCCTGAAAAGTTTTAGCATCTCGCCGGGGTCAAGCCGCAGTGTTACAACGCCATCCGGCGTTTTCGACATTCGCGGAAGGGATTGGCTTGTCTGGAACTTCAAATGCCTTGACGAGATGCTGCCTGCAAGCGTTGACCTTAGCCTCGATATCATCGCAAAAGCGGATTTTACGGATATGCGCCGGCTTAACAACATCGCGCTGAATTTCAAAAACGATCTGGCTTCCAGCGTTGCGCCGCATGGACATGGTTACGCCGTGAGCAGAGCGGGCAGGCATTTCTCACGATCACACCTTATAGAAGAAATTTGGAATGGCATCTCTCAGATCGAGTTTATCCAAAAGATAACGACAATGGACACACCTGAAATAAGCGCGAATCTCACCCGTATACGGGACGCGCTCGCGTCCGCAGGCGCATTGATCAACCTCACGGCATGTAAAGAGACCATCGATGCGGCGGCACCGCTCTTTGAACAAAAGTACGCGGCGTTCGGCGCGCCAAAACCCCGGAATACCGGCGTATCGGAGCAGGCGTTCTTCTCGTTGTGTTCAAACGGCGTTCAACCGCCGGGCAACCGGAAGAAATACGAAACCGAAGTTTGGGCATCCCCGATGTTGCAGGTGGGATTTACCGGCGCCGTGATTCCGGCGTCGGAGTACGCCACGCGAAATTATGTTGCGGAACTGTTGCTGTCTCATTACGCGGCGACGGGCGAATTGTGGGAAAACATCCGCATGAAAGGCGGCGCGTATGGGGCGTTTGCATATCTCAACGGATTGGATCGCAGTTTCTGCCTTGCAAGTTACCGTGATCCGGGGCCGCTTAAAACATTGACCGCGTTTTACAAGTCGCTGAAAAAAATAAGCCGCAGCCGCATCGACGCCGATAGCATGGAAAAGACGATTATCGGCGTTTATGCCAATGAGACGCGCCCGCAGACGCCGAACCAGAAGGGCTTGTCCGATTATTTCAGGTTCCTTTGC
This sequence comes from Treponema sp., assembly GCA_031283905.1. Lineage (GTDB taxonomy): Bacteria > Spirochaetota > Spirochaetia > Treponematales > Breznakiellaceae > JAIRKH01. Next base: position 7,025 of record JAITAW010000103.1, read on the forward strand.
GGCATTGAGGATGCGCAACGATCAAGAATTAGAAATTATTTGTTGGATATGACCGCTGATGAAGTTACGGCTGCGGCTGAACGCATCGCGGAGCGTATGCGGAGCGGCGTGGACAGTGCGTCCTGTGCGCTTGAAGGCATGGGCGGCGCGGAAAAAACGGCCGCGGCATTGGGCGTTGCGGCGCGGACGCTGCCTGTGTAAAGAGACATGAAAAGATACAAGAAGCGTTTTCATCGTTTTTAGGGACATTGGTGAAGAACACGGCCCGTAGATCGGAATTATTTGAGGCAACGAATTTATCAGGAGTTTTTATGAAGAACTATGTTACGTTGTTCCTCTTTCCTTTTTGGTTTATGGCACAGTATTATGCCTTTGCGTAATTTTGTTGACGGCGATCAATCATTGGCTGGCACGGTTTTATCGGCGCTGATGTTGTTTGGAAGCAGTTTTCTTTTTTCAGTAATAATGTAACGCTTACAAGATACCTCGCCGCAGAGATCCGGGGAGGTTCATTATTTTTTTACGCAATTGTATACTTGCATACACACGAGCATATATCCTATTAGACCTGTAACATTTATATAATTCGACCATTTCTCTTTTTCTCAAGGTTTCTCCAAAACTTTTGTCCCTCCTTTTATGCTGTCTCTAATGTTAAAAAAGCTTGACACTAACGTGTTTGCCATGTTAGTATATCAATATGTTTTGATTTAATCTTGCTAAGTAAGGAGGAGTTTTAAAATGAAAAGATATTTAGAAAAAAATGAAAGCCAAGTTTTATTAAATACAATAAGAAAGCAATTTGGAGAAGCAACGAATGCTTTTGAAAGTTTATTACTTCCTTTTTCATTAATATCTATAAGAGAAGGTAAACTTGTTAAATTGCAAGAAAATGAAAAAGAAGATTTAATCAAAGATTATGAAGATTTTAAATTAAAAATTAAAATGTTAATAAAATCAACCTCAACATTTATCACAAAAAGTCTTACGGAAAATTCACCTATAATAGATAATGGATTTATTAAATATGTTAATGAAAATGTGACTTCTGTTTTATCTTTGTATCAAAATGTTTTAAATAAAGTTAAACAAGAGGATATTAAAATATTTACTTTGATCCAAAACGCTTATTTCGCCTATACTATGCTGGCACGTCTACTCAACACCGGAATATATTTATATAACAAACATAACCCCGATCATCTCTTGCCGCAAATTGAAGGTATACCTGATCCACAATAT
>JAITAW010000123.1 GCA_031283905.1 Treponema sp.
TAGTTGCTTATTTGTGGTATGTCAGATAAACTATTCCATCAGAGGCATTGACCGCAAATGAGGCATTATCATCGTTACTTACAGCTATATAATTTCCGTTATATGCTCCGAAGGAAAATTTATATCCTAAATTACTGTCATACCCGCAGATACTACAGACTACTTCTTCACCTTTTACAAAAAGTAATTGGGTCATGCCTTCGCTAACAGTTTCTTCTATATTGTTACTCTTAAACCCGATTATTTCTTCAATACTTTCTTTTGAAGTATAAGGAGAAAAAGTATACACAGTATCCCAATCAAATGCAGTTATATCATTCAATGCTACTTCATCAGTTGTGATTGCCTCAACTGCCTTAGTGAAAGCAGAATTATTTTCACTAACTATAGATGACTTACCGCAACCTGTAAAACACAACATAAGTAAAATCAAAAATCCTAAAGTAAAAATTTTTTCATTGTACTACCTCCGATTACATAAATATTTTTCATTCGTCTTATCGCAATAAACTGAACAATATTATTGTGACAACCCCACTTTTTTACGCCTATTCCTCTTTTATCCCTGTTATTGCAGAATATACATTCTCCCTTGCGATACGGTTACTTTCGCTATTGTACGTCAACAGTCTGTAAACGGTTAAAACAAGATACCACGCGGCACACACAAGCCGCCACACAATGACAACCCCGCCAATCAGCCCACCGATAATAAAATTAAACGCCCACGTTCCCACCGTGCCGCCAATATCAAGGCCACGCGGGATTATCCACAACCGCAAACGCCAAATACCAAACGGAATACCGCATACAAGCCATACCATGAAATAATCGGTAATGCTGTCTTTTGTAAAAACATTCTTGAACATGGAAAACAGAAACCACGCGATAAACACAGGCAAAACGGTTTTCTTAAAAAAGTCTTTCGCTATTTCTTTTCGCGTCATTATTCACCCTTTTTATAGTTCCGCTTCAAACTGCGGCAACGATTCTATCAGCTTCAAAATGAGGGATTGCCGCATATCCTCGTCAACAACTTTCTTTATACTTCCGTCAGGTTGTTTCTTTGCCGTCGTGCAAAGGCGGCCAATCTCGCCGGAATAACATTCAATCACTTTTTCCACCGCCCACGCTTCACCCGCGACGGCGGCGCGGATTGTTGGAACGTCAAGCGGCATATTTTCTTTTCCCATGTAAAAGCCCCTGTCCGATATGATAAATAAATCCTATCATATTTTGGGGCGGATTTCCACAAAAAACGAAATTATCCGCGTTCCGCGCTTCTGTCTTTCCCCTGCGCCCGTGGTTCCGCGCCGGGGTTTAGTATGCTGTCCACGTTGCGCTTGACAATGCCGTATTCCCGTGCCTGTTGTTTCAGCTTGCCATATTCGGCGCGTAATACGTTTTTCTTCTCCGTAAGCCGCGCATACTCCGCTTGGAGCGCGGCGGGGTTCGGGAGCTTGCCGCCGTCCCCGACCTGTGCCTTTAACGCTTTGGCGGCGGCTTCGCGGAGGATAAACGCGCTTTCGTGTTCGCGCCTGTAAGCGTCCTTGTCTTTGGCGGTGCGGAGGCCGTCAACTTCCGGCTTGGTCTTATTATACGTCGTGATGTGCTTCATCAGCACGGCCATGTCCGCAAGCCGCCTTTCAGCGGCTTTCAGCGCGGCGGCGGTTTTGTCAAACGCGGCATTTGCTTCCTCAACCTTTGCGGATAAATCGCCGTACTGCAAAAGATTGCTTTCCGTGAGAAAATTTAAGGTCTTGGCCGCCATTTTGAGATTTTCGATTTTCGCCCAACGGGAATAACCCGCGCTCTGTTGCGCTTTCACATTATTATCTATGTCAATGAGAAGATTAACGGCTTTATTGGGCGTGGCGGTGACTTTGCTGTCACTTTTTGGTATCGAAACGGGGATATATTCGCCGCGTATGCGCTTTACTATGCTGCCCTCGGTATAATCCTCGCCCAATGTCTTACAGCGCGTAAAACGCTCCTGTCCCGGTGCGCGGAAAGAAACATACTTACCGCGCTTTATCTCATATCCCGCTGCTTCCATGCGCTTCAAAAAATCCTCAAAATCTTCCGCTTGTGGCACAGTTATATCAATGGCAAATTTGAGCTTGCGCTTGAAGCTCCCGCCCTGCTTGTCGGCGGTATACTCCGCGTAGCTCCTGCCCGCGTTTTTGGCGGGGCGTGTCCTGCGCTGACCGTCTGCCTTATCGGTATACTCGATAAGACCGGGGGCGTTCGCCTTGCCCGGTATCACTTGGGTTAAACCGTACTCCTTGCAAAGCCTGTCGTTCTCGTTCCGAATGGCGTAATAGCTTTTCTTGTTGGAATTGTACTTGTGATAATCAACGAAACTCGCGGCGCAAAAAATCAAGTGGTTATGGATATGTCCCTTGTCAATATGAGTGGTCAAAACGTACTCATATTTGCCCTTTAATATCTCGTCGGCAAGCCGTTTTCCTATTTCGTGCGCCTGTTCCGGCGTGGCTTCTCCCGGCTCAAACGCCTGTATCAAATGATGGGCGAGATTATTCCCTTTGGCAAGTGCCTTTGACAAGGTATATTCAAACTCAATATCAGCCGTTTCATACGAACAGCCAAACGAGGACACAAGGGCTTTCCCCTCTGTCTTATCGGGATTTTGGATATAGTCAAGGGCTTTGCTTAACGTGCTTTTAACAGGCTTAATCTTTGTAACCGCCATATTTCAGCCAACGCCCCCTTTCTTTCGTCTAAATCCTCCGCGTAAACGCTCCCCGTGCTGTTCACCCGCCGCGCTATCTGGTTCACGTTCACGCCGATTTTTTGTATCTCGGCGGCAAGGGCTTTTAGCTCCGAATGGTCGGCCATCAGGATATATCCGTCAATCGCCATTTTCCTAAGATACGCCGCCATATTATCCGTATGCAACAACCGCATTTTTTCAAGAATTAAATCGCGCTCCATTTCCGTGACGCGAAATTTGATTTGCACCGTGCGCTTGCGCCCGGTACTTTTTTCGGTGTTCTCCACCGCGCTAAACTTTCCGTTTTCCATGCCGCCGCTCCTTTCGTATACAGGGGTTTGGGTTCTCCCAAAATAGAGGGTTCGGGACACTTCCCGACAAGCAAAACCGCGAAAGCGGTTGACGGAACGGGGACACCTTTTCAGCGAAAAGGGTACCCCGTTCCTATGCTTGCTACGGAACTTTCTCCGTACTTCTCCCTATATACTACTCACCCCGAAAACGCGATTTTGGCAAACTCACGGCAAGAAAATTTTCAAAAAAATGCGCCCAAAACGGACGCAAAAATGCCGTTGCGCTTTATTTCCGCAACAGCTTCATCCACCACGACATAACGAAAAGGCGGGACGCTGTTATCAGTCGTTCCCCGCCTCGTCAAGTTTGATTGCCGCGTCTATGGTTCCCTCTATGATGGGTAAATACTTTTCCGGGCAAACGGTGAGCTTCAAGGTTGTGCGTTCCCTCTCCGCGCTTTCCCGCGCTTCGGCTACTTCGGGGTAAAAGTAGCGTTCGACGGGGAGCTTGCACAGGTTCACAATCTCATAGAAAATCGGCAAGCTCGGCAAAGAACCGCTGTTCTCGATATTGGCGAGATAGCGCGGGTCAATCCCGATTACTTCCGCTAATGCTTTTTGCGTATAGCCCAACGCTTGGCGTGCTTCTTTCACATCCGCGCCGAAACCTGTAAACGGCGCACGGTTACGCTCTTTCGACATATTACTTCACCCCTATACATTGTATAGGCCATGTAAGGCGGTTGGAATGATGTAATATGCGCTTTGAATACACGTAATAATTCATGATTCACACTTGCATTATTCGATATTTTGAACTATAATAGAGGTGAGTAATTGTGGAGGTGCTTGATATGGAATATTTAACGGTCAAAGAAGCAGGTGTAAAATGGGGTATTTCAGCAAGGCGGGTTACCTATTATTGCGTTGACGGGCGAATAGACGGTGCGGAAAAGAAAGGTAACCTATGGCTTATCCCCGATAACGCAATTAAACCCGCAGATATGCGCCGAAAAACAAACAGTAATCGGGAGGCTATTGATTAAATGAAAACAAAGGTATTGATTGTTGATGACGAACAGGAAATCAGCGATCTTGTAGAAATTTATCTAAAAAATGAGGGGTTCGACGTTCTTAAAGCATATACCGCTCGCACAGCTCTTGACGCGGTAGAAACTTATGCGCCCGCGCTTGCCATTTTGGACATCATGCTCCCCGATATGGACGGCTTTGCTTTGTGTGCTGAAATACGCAAAATGCACACATTCCCTATATTTATGCTAACCGCGAAAGATACGGATATGGACAAAATCCACGGGCTTACGATGGGCGCGGACGATTATTTGACGAAGCCCTTTAATCCGTTGGAGTTGGTTGCCCGCGTAAAAGCGCAGATACGGCGGCGTGAGCAGTACGACCAAACAGTACAGGGTAAAAACTGCTACGAAAGCCGAGGATTATCGGTCAATGCGGATAGTCATTCCTGCTCTCTCTTTGGTAAACCGCTTAATTTGACCCCGATTGAGTTTTCTATCTTATGGTATCTATGCCAAAACGAAAACCGCGTAATACCGTCCGAGGAATTATTTGAAGCGGTTTGGAAGGAAAAGTATTTGGATAATAACAACACGGTTATGGCACATATCGCCCGTATTCGTGAAAAGATGAATGAACCGTCGCGCAAGCCTAAATATATTAAAACCGCATGGGGAGTGGGGTATCGAATTGAAAGCGAAAAATAGACTGGAAAAACAATTGACCGTCCGCTATATCATGCGCTATCTGGTGAAGATAGCTATCTATACGGTCGTCCTTTTGGCGGTGTTCGTCTTGATTTTCCTGCTTGTGAATCAAGTGTCGTGGAGATCGGGCAGTCCTTTTCGCGCATGGTGGTCAAACGATATGCTTCTCACAGTTACAGCAGCAGCGTGGGCTATTGGTATTTTGATAATTGCCCTCATGGATTTCAGAAAAATTGCCGCGCAATTCGCGTCCGTTGGCAGTTTCTTAACAAAAATTGCAGAACAGCCGGAAACGTCAATTGAACTGCCGCAGGACTTCTTGGAAATGCAAACCATATTTCAAAAAGTGCAGAACGATATTCTTGCGGGTAGAAAAACCGAGCAAGAAGCGATACAGCGAAAAAATGACTTGGTTATGTACTTGGCGCATGACCTTAAAACTCCGCTGACCTCTATACTGGGCTATTTGGCTCTGTTGCGCGATGAAGAAGATATTTCGCCCAAGAACAGGGGAAAATATTTGACTGTAATTGATGAAAAAGCCGTCCGCCTTGAAAATTTGATAAACAATTTCTTTGAGATAGCCCGGTTCAATCTAAGCGAGCTTATCTTAGAGAAAAGCCGTTTTGATTTTTCGCGTCTTGTGGAGCAAGTTGCTGACGAGTTTAAGCCGCTTCTTACCGCCAAAGGCTTGAAAATAGAGGTCAGCACCATAGACAAAGCGGAGTTGTTTGCCGACTCCGGCAAGTTGGAACGGGTAATCGACAATTTGATTCGGAACGCGATAGGCTATTCCTATGAAAACTCTGTAATTAGCGTGAAAGTCACGAACGACAAGGATAGCTTGATGTTACAAGTTAGCAATCAAGGTCAGCAGATACCCGCACACAAAATAGACCATATTTTTGAACAGTTTTACCGTGTGGACGAATCGCGTCCCGGAAACAGTGGCGGCGCGGGTCTTGGCTTGACGATTGCAAGAGCGATTCTGGAACGTCATGGCGGAGGTATCGCCGTAGAAAGCACCACGGGGCATACCACTTTTACGGTCACGCTACCGTTTCCGGCAATATCATAAAATCGTAAGTTTTTCACAAGATAAACACATGGATTCCGTCAGCCAATATTGAAACCCGGTTTATCGCCTTGGGCTATACTAAGCCTGAACGGATAAGCCGGGTTTTATGCACTGCGGCATAGACAGCCATAGTGATCCGCTCATTGCAGAAATGATAGTGAGAGAATGGTGGCGCTTTGTGAAAAAAATAGTATTCGCGTGTATGTTTTTCCTTGTAGCTATATTGATTATGTTTTGCTTTAATGCCTATAAGGTTTTGAATATCAACAAATTGCTGTATGATAACACGATTTCCGTGTCCGTAGTTTTTTCTGTGCATGAGGACTATGATAGAAACGACTTTTTAACGCAGGATACCGAAATGGCTGAATTTATTGAGGGATTTCAAAATAATTACAGCATTTCGATTTCAAAGTATATTTATCGCAACTCAAAAAGAGTTGATGTTTACACAACCGACATAACGAAGCAAACCGAAGTATTCCATACGTTTGGCGGCGAGAATGAAGTAGCGATGTTTCCGTTTTCAAATCTTGATACAAATGGCGGCGTTGAAGGCTTACTGTATTTTGGCACAACTGACATTGGAATTGTTAATCATTTTATCGACGGATTCAATGCGCGGTTTGGGAAATCTGAAATTAACTCTATCAAAAATTCAAGTGGCGTACTCGGGGTTCTTATTGACACTTTACAAGGTTCATTATCGCTCGTTATTATCATTTTGGTCTGTTTAATCTTATTTGTTTTCGCGACAGTAAGGTATTCAATAACCAAAAGCAGGCACAACGCGATTTTATTTACGAATGGATACACAATAGGGAAAATCATCCGATACCACTTAAATATCGAAGCGAAAATAGCGTTGGCAAGTTTTGCGGCAGTATTTGTAATCATCACGACTTATTTTATATTCTCTGGAAACGCCCATTATATTCCGTTGTTTTTGTTAATAGGCGGCGTTTTCCACTGCATGATTTCGGTGTTGTTTGCGGTCGTGCTATATGTTTCCGTGAAATTACAACAGCGATACTACAAAGCGAATGAGTTGCTAAAAGGGAAAAAACCATTTGCCTTTATAACCTATATGCAACTTGTTTTGAAATACGCTCTGCTTGCGCTGACCTTGATTTCTTTGACAAACGTCATTGAAATAAAAATTGAACTTGACAAAAAAGAGGTGGGTAATTCGATTTGGGAAAATGCGGAAAACCTTTATGCCGTCACGACGAAATTTGTCACAAATGACGTAAAAGACATACGGTCTTTGGAACTACGCGCCTTTGAAGTATATAAGGATTTTGTTCTTGAACTAAATGGAATGTTAATTGACGCCAGTAATTTCAAACCTGCACAGACCAATACTTACGCATATGAAGATAACGTAATGAATGGATTAAGTATATATTCCATGAGCGGTGAATCAATTCTCGCAAACGAAAATTATCTCGCTCACTATCACATTCTTGATACAGACGGAAATCTTGTGAACGATAAAATAATTCACGACCCGACTACGGTTAATATACTGGTTCCCGTTTCTTTGCAGAACCGTGAGCCGGAAATATACAATGCCGCACTTGGAGATTTTTATTTCAAAAAAATCTCCATAGCAAATATATACCATAGCGAATTTGGCGAAGCATTAGAAGCAACTTCACCCGACGATTTGCGTGTAAATATCATTTATGTTAAAGATGGAAACTCGTATTTTACATACGACCCCTCTATATCACCAGAAACAAATAACTTGATTACCGACCCGATTGTCTATATTGATACGCAGAATTTTGACCCAAGCGAATATTATTCGTATTTAACAAGATGTTGCCTATTTGAAACGGACGCACAGAACCCATTCAGCTTACTTGCTCCGATTGCCCAAAAGCACAATATGCTGTCCAGCTACAATAGCGTCGTTTCGATTTATGATGAACGCGCCAAAGAAATAAACGAAATCCGGGTCAGACTGCGAGATATGACTATGACAAGCGTTGCGTTATCGCTCGTCTTGATATTCGGTATCTATATGTTTGCTTCCTGCTACTGCGAACAACATAAATATTCAATGTTTGTTAAGCGAACATTAGGCTACGGAACGATACAAATTGTTGCCAAGTCAACAATTATAAATCTCATCCTTACTTTCGTGGTTCTTATGCTTCTGAAATGTCCGATACCGTTAAGTGTTTCTATGCTTGTACTTGACGCGATATTCGGAATAGTGTTTTTGAGTCAAGCGTTTAGGAAAAATTTCAGCGAACAGATTAGGGGGAATTTGTGATGATAGCTTTAAGCAATGTCGTAAAGCAGTTTAACGGGAAAACTGTCCTGCAAAATATTTCAATCGAGATAAATGAGGGGGCGTTTGTTGCGATAGTCGGAAAAAGCGGTAGCGGTAAAACCACGTTGCTAAACATCATGGGATTGTTAGAAAAGCCTGATTCCGGCGTGGTTTCAATAGACGGGAAAAGCCGATTATCGGCTAATGAATCGCTTTTGTTTTATAGAAAAAAAGCAGGATTCCTTTTCCAAAACTTTGCTTTGATTGAAGATGAAACCGTTGAAAAAAATTTGAAAATTGCGTTGGCGTTTAATCGCACCGACAACCAAGGCGGGATGATTGAAAGAGCATTGTCAGCCGTTGGGCTATCAGGGATGGGTAAGCGAAAGGTGTATCAGTTGAGCGGCGGCGAGCAACAGCGCGTGGCATTGGCGAGAATACTTGTCAAAAATGTTCAGTACATTTTTGCCGACGAGCCTACGGGCAATCTCGACGCACAAAACCGGGATGTTGTTTTTGATGTCTTGAAAAATCTGAATAGGAGCGGCAAGACAATTGTTTTTGTCACTCATGACATTGGCTTGGCGAAATCCGCAAATGAAATGATTGAGCTTAAAGGATGTGGTAAGTCTTGATTGCGTTATGAAAGAGGGAAAAATTAACTGCCGGGCGGCGGAAAAGAAAAAAAGCCGTCGCATGGCAGTTAATTAAACGTGCCATAACCGAAAAACGCTGATAACGCGGCGGCTTTGAGAAATCAAGGCCGCCGTTCGGCATTTTGGGGGCGTGATAAACTGCGCTCTTTTTTTCGGCATACGGCGGCAAATAGGAGGTTGCCGCCATGCTCCGCGCTCTTATGCTTCCGAATGATTATAAAGGTCTTTTCTCAAAAAAAGCCTGCCGCTGTCATGGGGAATTTGCGGCCATCAATATGAACTATACAATGTAACTAAATGCTATGAAATGAATTTTGCCCGATTGGGATTTCCCCTTTCGGGCTTTTTTGTTTCCCCGCAAAAATTTTTTCAAATTTTTCTTTGCTCACTTTGCCAAAATCGCGTTTTGGGGGTGAGTAGTTATAGAGGGGCAAAGAGCATTACCTCACGGGCGAGAAGCCCGCCCTTTCTCGGTTCGCAGGAGAAATCACGGCCAAGAAAGACGGCGGGAAATCAAAATGCTGTTTGCCCGCGAGGACAGGAATTTTCGGAGGGCGCAAAGAATTTTCTCAATTTTTTTTGCTCCGACTTTGCCAAAATCGCATTTTCAGGGTGAGTAGTATACGAGGGGAAATCTCGCCTACCTTTCGCGGCCAGCGAAAGGAGGTAAGGAGCATGAAGCCCCAAGAGCAACAAGAACATATCCGGCACATGTTTGACGCTTATTGCAAAAAGGTTTTGAAGTACAAAGCCCGCACCTGCTACAAGAAATTGCAGGAGCAGGAAGAACGCGAAGTGACGTTCTCGGAACTGACCGAGCGCGATATGGCCGAGCTTGCGACCACGGACGAGTATTTCCGGGACGAGTACACTTTCCACGCCTACGGCGAAACGGTCAGCGTGTCGGATTACGAGCTTGCCGAAGCCCTGAACGGCTTGCCGCAGGACAGGCGCGAAATCGTCCTCATGTCATATTTCTTTGACATGACGGATAAGGAAATCGCGGACAAGCTCAACCTTGCGCGGCGCACCGTCCAGTATCGCCGGACAAGCACCCTGAAAGAACTCAAAAAAATGTTAGAGGAGGATTAGACCATGATACGACAGACAAGAACCCAACCCAAAGACCGATTGCTCCCGTTTCCCGTTATCGAAGCGGCGGCAAGCGGTGACGTGAGCGCGATCAACCAAGTCCTCAAACACTATGAGGGCTACATAACCGCGCTATCCATGCGGCACCTCTATGATGTGGACGGCACCCCGCGCCTATGCGTGGACAACGAAATGCGCCGCGAACTCGAAACCAAGCTGATTATCAAGGTTCTGCAATTCGACACCACCAGAGCGGCATAGCCGCTAAAGCCCGCCGGGGAAGCGCGTACCCCTCACGCGCTTTTCCCGTTTGTGGGCTGTTTGCGTTGTCTATCGGTAAAAGCCCATTTTACAGAAGTGAGCTTTTACGGCTTGGCAACAAGCTATGAACTTTGACAAAGAAAGCCCGCAAGATAACGGCGGCGCAGTATAGGGCAAACGGATAACTTTCCGCTTATGTCGAGCCGTGCGGCTTGTGCGCCATGACCCCATGATTGGGTGAGCGATAAAACAAGGCCGTAATGGAGAAACGTCAACGCTGTTGACGCGGGCAATCTCCGGGCGAGTACACATAAGCGGCACAATGATACTCCCGTCAAGTCACAGTCCGAGCGTTAAAAGCGTCGCAGGCAATGATGGCGGCGGCATGAGAACCATGCCGGGGTGAAACTCCCGTGTGGACGCGCCCGCGTCCGTCCGTTCTGTCTTTGAAATTTTGAACCATTAACTTTTTAATACAGATACGGAGGTGTTATTTTGGCGCGGAAAGAAACAAACACAGCCAAACCCGACATACTCCCCATGCTGAAAACCGTGGAGCAAATGAGCCGCGTCAGCGGCTTGGGTGAACATAAGTTGCGTGAGCTGATGGACAGCGGAGAACTCGAATACATCCAAAACGGCAATCGCCGTTTGATTGCCGATTCCGCTGTATGGGATTGGTACAGCCGCGCCAAGAAAACCCTTGATTCCACGGCGGGAAAGGGGGCGTAGACTATGGCGGTACAGGCAAGAACCGTGCAGAACAAGCGCGACCAAAGCGGCGTATTGACGGGTAAGGCCGGAACCGTTTACGACGTGAACATAAAATACAACTCGCCGGACGGAAGCAAAAAGACTTATGCCAAAAAGGGCTTTGTTACCAAGAATGAAGCCTTGCGGCATGAGGCCGAAATGAAAACCAAACTGCAAAACCCGAATTTTGCCGCGTCCATCCAAGTACAGAGCAAGCGGACAGTAGGGGCATATCTGAATGAGTGGGTGGAGAACTATGCGCGGGTAAACTTGCGGCCAAGCACCTATGACGGCTACAAGCGGACAATTGCAATTTACATCAACCCGTATATCGGCAATGTGCCGCTCAATCAGCTTGCGCCCTCTATGGTGGATAATATGTTCCGGCAGATTATCGACAAAGGCTTGAAACCGTCCACGGCGGCGGGAGCAAAGCGCGTTTTAAGCGTCGCGCTCGGACACGCCCGCAAATACCGCTATATTGAAACGAACGCCGCCCGCGACACGCTAACCAAATTCGGGAAAGGCGATAAGACCCCCGACCCGTACACGCCGGAGCAAGTGGCCGCGCTTATGCGGCGCGTGGCGGGAACGGAATGGGAAATGCCCGTTATTCTCGGCGGCCTGTATGGTATGCGCCGCTCGGAAATACTCGGCTTGCGTTGGCAGAATGTAGATATTGAAAAAGGCACGTTCTCCGTTGTAGAGCAGTTGCCCTTTAAGGTTCCCCCCAAGACAACCATTATTGAGCAAATGGCCCCGCCCAAGTCAAACGGCAGGGCGCTGCCGATTACGGACATTGCGCGACCGTTCTTTGAAAATCAGCTTTACTATCAAGCGGAGCGGAAACAAAAGGCGTTGGATAACGGCAAGCCGCACTACGACAACGGGCTTGTGGTTTCCAAGCCGGACGGAGCGCCCATGTACGCTAATTGGATTTCGTCGGGCTTTGGCAAACTGCTTGACGAGTTGAATATGCCGCATATTCGTTTTCACGATTTAAGACACAGCGCCGCAACGAATATGCACCAGTTGACGGGCGACTTCTATACCGTGGGGGAAATATTAGGTCATACCCTCGCGGGCATCGGCGCGTCGCTCGGCCTGTCTATGAATTTTGAGGCCGTCACAGCGCGGTATGTTGATGTGCGGCTCGAACGAAAAAAGGAAGTGCTTGACCTCTACCATGCCGCCGTACACTCGGCGGTCGGGCAGACGGAAAAGAGGGCGGACAAAGCCGAACCGAAAAAGAGAAAAGGCGCGGAAATGGATATATGAACGGCATACGTTCTCATATCTTCCCGCCGCTTCTCATATCTTCTCACGAAGTACAGGCACCATTTTGGCACCATTCGCAAAAAAACAGCGGGCGGGCGCTACGCACAAAGCAAAACGAAAACCCGCACAAATCCAGTAACCATGCGGGTTTTCAGCTTCAATGCAAACCGTTAGGGGTAAAAAATCATTTTAGTTGTGGCGCGAAAGAATACTATTTTTTAATATGACTATCCAATCAGCTAATAATATGCTATACTGTTGGGAGAAGGGAGTGATAAACGACGATGACAATGCAAGAATTTCAGGAACAATTCGGAACGGAAGAGGCGTGCAGGGAATATCTTTACAAGAAAAGGTGGCCGAACGGATTCGTTTGCCCAAAGTGCGGACACAGCGAACACTTCAACATAAAAAGCCGCAACAGGTATCAATGCAAAGCCTGCGGTCATCAGACAACGGTAACCGCGGGAACAGTCATGGAAAAGACGCGAACGCCGCTGACCAAGTGGTTTGCGGCGATGTATCTTGTTTCGGAAGACAAACGCGGTCTGAGTGCGATGGCTTTGCAGAAGAAAATAGGCGTTGCATATTTCACGGCGTGGACGATGTTGCAAAAGATTCGGTTTGCGATGGGCAATCGGGACGAAAAATACATGCTTGACGGCATTGTGGAGATGGACGAAGGTTTTTTCGGCGGTACCGCGGAAGGCAGTAACCGCGGTCGCGGAACAGAAAAGACTGCCGTTTTGGTGTCCGTTTCGCTCAGTGAGTGGGGAAAGCCCAAGTTTGCGCGGATGCAAACACTCAAATCCGTTGACGGAAAGGCGGTCAAGGCGTTTTCCGAGGAACACGTCAAGCCGGGTTCCGAAATAAGAACGGACGGACTGAACATCTATAATTGTCTTGCGAAAGAAGGTTTCATTCATACCGCAATTCCTTATAACGCCAAGAAGCAACCCGAACATCTGCATTTGACGCATATCATCATTTCCAACGCAAAAGCGTTTGTGCAAGGAACCTTCCACGGATTGGACGAAAAACACTTGCAGCGCTATTTGAATGAATTCTGCTATCGGTTGAATCGGAGATATATTGCCCACGATTTGTTTTCTCACCTCGCTCACGCTTGTGCTTTGGCGCCGCCAAAACCCTATCATGCGCTAATTGGATAGTCATATATGCCGAAGCCTTGGAATACACGCCCGCAGTCATCGATCGCGTCACGGGCGAGCGTTTTCCGATCCTGCCCTTTGCGCGCGCCTGTCTGCCGCGCGGCGAAAAGCTCGTGCGCGCGACGCCTTTGGAACGGGACGCAAAGGTGTTCAGCTACTGGGATTCGGAGAAATATTTCTACGGAACGCAGGGGGATTTCCTCGTCGCCAACGAGGGGGATTACGGGGACTGCTACATCGTCCGCCGCAGCATCTTCGAGGAAAGCTACGAGCCTTTTGCGGGCTGAGGGCGGACGCGGATCTTTGCGAGGGCTTGAGGCGCAAATACCCTGAATAAAGCAGGAAGGGGTGTCCCGATGAACATTTTCATACGCGTCAAAGCCGCCGGCAAACGCCGGGACATATTGGAACGCCGGCCTCAAACCGTTCCGGACGGCACAGATACGGCGGAAAAACTCATCGAATACTTGGTGCGGGAAAACGTCCGGGAATACAACGCCAAGGCAACAGACGCGCCGCTCTTCCGGTATTTATCGCAGCAGGAATCGGAAGACGGCGCGTACACAGGCAAAATAGGATTCGGCGACCGGAAAAACGAACAAAACGAGGACGAGGAAAAAGCGGTGCGAAACGCCCTGCAATGCTTTGCAGACGGCATCTACCGTGTTTTGACAAACGAAACCGAAGTCCTGCCGGGAGGTCCTTTCAGCCTGAAAGAGGGCGACACCCTTACGTTTATCCGTCTGGTGATGCTGGCGGGTCGGCGGTTTTAATCGAACGGAGATCACAATGGACAAAGACGCGATCATCGAGAAGCTCCAAAAACAGAAGGGCCGGCCCGGCGAGGTGGCGAAGGCTTTTATCGCTTGGCATAACAGCGGATGGGAAAAGCGCAGCCAAACTTTCGGCGATTTGTCCGCCGTTCTGATGAAGGATTCCCCCAAGACCTGCGCCGAAATGTTTGACAACGGCCCCCGCGCGCTCTTTGCGGCGGTCTGCGGCGCGGCTGCGGCGGACCTTGCGGGCGAGGTCGCGGCGCGGCTTCACCTTTACGTCCATTCCCCTTCCGTCTACCGCCGCTCCTTCCGCACCAAGGAGGTCAAACCCTATCTTGATCGCTTTGCCTCCGTTCTGGAAACGCTCTTTTTTTCTTGGGAAGATTTCGACATGGTAAAGGATCTGACCGCGGCTCGGGGCGACCGGGGCGACGATAACCGAAACAGGCTGAGCGACGCTGTCTACGGCGATTTTCTCGCGGCGCGCATCGACGGCGGTGACGCGGAACTCATCGCCGCGATAAAGGAAATCATCCTGGGGGACAACAACACCAAGCTTCTCACAAATGCCATCATCAACGGCATCATCAAAAGCGCCGACCTGGAACTGTACAAACTGCTGACGGATCTGCTCTTGGCCGCGCGGCT
>JAITAW010000130.1 GCA_031283905.1 Treponema sp.
CTTCTGCCGTATCCGACCGATGCTCACGGGGTGGTGCGCTTGACTGGTGATGATTATCGCTACCTTGCAAAAGTTAGGCGTTTAAGCGAAGGCGATGTATTCACGGCGCGTTTGCCGGATGAAACCGAAACCCGGGTGCTGGTGCAAGCCGTGTACGGCGATGCCATTGTCTGCGAATGCCTTGCGCCTGTCCAGCGCATGGTAGGCTCGTTTTTGCCGCCTATACTCCTTTTTCAGGCGTTGCCCAAGGGCGCCAAGATAGACCAGATCGTCCGGCAGGCGGCGGAAGGCGGGGTTGCGGAGATTATTCCCTTTGTTTCCGCGTACACCGTGCCGAAATTAAAACAAGCGGAAGGAACGGCCGGAAAGATCAACCGGTGGAAGCGGATCGTTAAAGAGGCGCGTCAGCAAAGCGGCTCTGTCGTTGAGACCCGCGTTAGAGAGACATGTACGGTTGACGCTGTTTTTTCCTATTGGGAAGCTATTAACATGCGGTATAAAAATCCGGCGGGCATCCTGCTTCATCAGGAGCCGTTTGCGGTGAACGGTAGCTTTCACCGTTATCTTGCGGGAAACCCTGATTGCGCCGCCGCGGTTGTGGGCCCGGAAGGGGGATTTTCCCCGGAAGAAGCCGAGCGGTTCGTACGTGCCGGTTTCAAGCCTCTTGTCATAGGAGCCAATGTGCTGAGAGCCGAAACCGCGGCCGTATACGCGGTGGCCGCAATTCGTATCTTACTTTTGGAGAATGCAGAATGGATGCCAAAAACTCTATAGCGCGGGCAAAAGAACGGATAAACCTATTGAATGTGCCGATAGATATTGTTGAAAAAGAAAATCTGCCTATTGTTATCGGTGATTTGCTGGGAAGCGGAGAAGCCAAACACATCGTGCTGTTGTCTCTGTGGGATTTGCTTCGGGCGATGCGGAACAACGAATACCGTTCATATGTGCTTAATGCGGATGTAATTATCCCCATATCGAAAAGTTTAGTCGGCGGTTCGCGCTTCTTGCTTGGCAAGGAACCGATTCGGTACATGCCGTTTGATTTTATTATCGCGCTTCTTTCCCTGCTTGAGATTCGGGAGCAGTCGGTATACCTTATGGGCGGCAAGAAAAAAGTGATCGAAAAAGCCGAAAAAAATGTCAAACATACCTTTCCGCGCCTGCAGATTGTAGGACGTTGTTACATGGGACGTTTCAAGAAAAGCAAAGAAGATGTTATTCTCGAAGCCATACGGAAAGCCGCACCGTCCCTTTTGCTTGTAGGCAAGGGCGTTCAGGGCGAGGAACTGTGGATACAGCGCAAGAGCGGCAAACTGGTACCCGGCATCCGGCTCTGGTGCAGCGATATGTACGAAGTTTTTGCGAACAAGAAGAGGCACCCGACAGAATATACGTTTCAGCATGGGCTTGAGTGGATTGGATTCTGCTTAAAAAAACCGGTACGCTTATTGCGGCTGCTTCCGTACGTTTACTATGTACTTCTTCTGTTGTTCTATAAATTTTTCAAAAACAAAAAAGTCTTTCCGGCAAAGGAACAGTAAAAGCCGGCGCTATGTATAAACCGTATATGCGGCCCGTAATAATGGTTGCGCCCGACATCGTTGTACCTGAACCCCACGTTTCTTTGTGGGTAAGATTGTTGTGCCGTCTGGTTGGACGGCTGTATCTGCGCCAATTCATTGGCGGCGCGAAAGCCGAAGCGCAAGGGGAAGGGTATCTGATTAAAAGTTTTACCCGCGCCTTCAAAAACGAAAGCCGATGCATCGTCGCTTTTCTGCATCCAAACGGCGCGGAGCCGCAAATACTGGGGTGGTTCACCGTGTCCCGTTTTAAGGCGCTTGCCGGAAAAGCGGGCGCTGTATGCGCGGTTCCGCCCCACCTTAGATTTGTGTATGGATACGAAGTCTTGCGCTGGGGCGGGGCGCTTGCGAGGTTTATCCTTCCACGAATCGGCGCTATGCCCGTGTATCATGCGAAATTCGACTCGCGCAGTATGGAATGTATCTACAAGGCTTTGACGGACGGTCCTTACCCCGTAGCCATTGCTCCGGAAGGACAGGTTTCTTACTTTTCAGACCGGATGCCCCATGTGGAACAGGGATCGGCGCGTATAGGTTTTACCGTGGCGGAACGGCTTGAAAAAAGCGGAGCCTTGTGTCCGGTTGAGGTGTTGCCAATCTCGGTGCAGTATTGCTTTAACGCCCGCGCAAAGAAAGTGATGGAAAAACTGCTGCGAAGCGTTGAGCGATGCGTTGGGGCGGAACGCCGCACGGAACGGGGAGTATTGACGCTTGAAGAGAGGCTAATTCTGTGCAAAGAACTCATCCTTGAAAAAAACGAAGAGCGTTATGGCATAAAAGCCGGCAAGAGAGCGAAGAATTTTGCCGAGCGAGTTGACGCTCTTATAGAAAAATGTTTAGACCGCACTGAAAAGACGCTTAATGCGACAAAGTGGGACGATGTTTTTACCAGACTGTACTACTTGCGGCAAATATGTTGGGATCGTATCTTCATTGCGGGAAAAATATCTCTGGATGACATGACTCAGCTTGACCGCTCAATACTGGACCTCAACGCGGGCGAAGCGTGGCATGCGAGCCGTCATCTTGAAATAGTTGACTTTATGTGGTATCTCCGATATGCGCCGGTACCTGCGGCAGGAAGTCCGCTGTATCAGCAAATTGAATATGTACAGAACCTGCGGGACTTTGCGAACCGCACTATGGGAGGCGTTTTCGGAACAAGAAAGCTCATTCATCCGTACAAGGTGATTGTCAAAACATCCGCCCCCATCAATCTGAGCGAACGCCTTGACGCCTATCATCGTGACAGAAAAGGAACCGTGAAAAAAGTGATGGCTGAACTGGAGGAAAAGCTTTTTGAACTGGCAGGCAGTAGAGAGGATTCGGAGTAAGAAGCAGCTGATTGGTTGTATGAAAGCGGCGAGGCTGTCCGCATTGTTGGGTATGTTCATATTCTTATCGTGTTCAAATTGGAAGCGTTGGCGCGGGCTACCCCTCTGTAGGGGGCAATATAATTAATTGCGCGTCCTGCGGAGTGTAAACACGGCGCGGTTTCAAAATCCGGCGCTAAAAGGTTAGCAATCCTTGAAGCGC
>JAITAW010000142.1 GCA_031283905.1 Treponema sp.
GCTAATCTGGCTCTGTAACCCCAACAATCCCACCGGCGCTTACTTTAACGCGAAAGATCTGGATGTGTTTTTGGAAAAAGCGCCGGAACATATTTTAATCGCGCTTGACGAGGCGTATATTGATTTTTCCGCATCCGATTCACCACGATCGGAAGAACTCATTCACCGGCATAAAAACGTTATCAGCCTCCGTACCTTTTCAAAAGTATACGCGCTTGCCTCTCTGCGCATCGCATACGCGCTTGCAGACAGAGAAATTATTACGCTTCTTTCAAAGATTCGCCAGCCGATAAACACAAACGCCGCCGCACAGGCTGCCGCATTGGCCGCATTGTCAGACCAAGCGCACTACCGTTTTGTCATCGAGGAAAACGAAAAGGGCAAGCAGTTTTATTACCGGGAACTTAAACGGCTAGGACTTCCGTATATTCCTACCCAGTGTAACTTTATCATGTTTGATACCAAAACCGACGCGGAAAAAGTGGTCGCCGCCTATTTGAAACAAGGCATTCTTATCCGGGGCGGCAATGAATTTGGAAAGCCGTCATGGGTACGCATAACGATCGGCACGGAACCAGAAAACCGCAAATCCATTGAGGCGCTTGAATCGGCTTTAACTTCAAAGGCGTTTGCGTAACGGGCTTGAGTGGTAGCGGTTGATTGCCGCAAAGGGGCGCGCAAACGGGGCAAAACCTCGGTACGGCCTCTTGATGCCGGGTAACGGAAATCTGCAAATACGGTGCGCCGTGCAAAAATTTTCCTTGCCATAATGTAAATTTTTTGATAAAATAAAATATATGCTTGATATTTTAGCTAACCACACGAAAGAATACGGTTTTCAGGCGGGCGATAAAAAAATCAGCGTCGCCGCGTCGCCGGGCCGCACTCATTATCTGGGGGAGAACGGTTTGACCGGTAAACGGCTGCTGTTGTCTTCGTCTATCGATAAAACGCTGTTTGTCGCGGTAAGTCCGCGTTCTGACGGGATGTTTCGCTTTCATTCTACCGGCGGCGATGAACGGAAGCGTACCACTTTCGCGAATTTAAGGCCGCGCCGCGAAGACCGGTGGGCGAATTATCTCAAGGTGGCGATTTCTATTTTCATTGAGACTCCGGATCCTGCCGATGTCGAGCGGCACGAAACGGGCGGCCTGAGCTTTACGGTTGCCAGTACCATCCCGAAGCACAAGGGATTCGGATCGTCTTCCGCGCTTGAATTGGCCTCCGCCCTTGCGCTGAGGCCGCTATTTGAGCCTGATATGAGTGATGACGAGTTGATCGCAAAGCTTTCCCCGTCGCACCGAGTGTACTTCGAGCGGGAGCATGACATTGTGGACTTTTCGTTGATGATGAAAGCCGAGGAGAACAGGTGGACTATCATTGATGAATCCCAGATGGACGAGGGACTTTCCTGCGCGCGCAATATCGAAACGCCGTTTTCCGGCTACAAGACGGTGGTGTTTGATTCTCGTGTTCCTAATCTTGAGATAACGGCGGAACTTGAAACCCGCGCAACCCAGTTGAAAAAGACTCTGGAGGTTCTGGAGCAGCGAAAACCCGGTATCCTGTTTCAAAATCCTGCCGCCGTCGCTTTGATCGAATCCGAAAAATCGATAACCGAAGAAATGCGCCGCCGCTGCCTGCACGTTGCGCAAGAGGCGGTGCGGTTGAATGATATTGAGGCGGCCATGAAGGCGGGGGATATGGTGCAGATAGCAAAACTTTTTCAGTATTCGCAGATCAGCCTGCGGGACTTATATGAAGTGTCGTGCCCGGAGACTGACTGGATGGTACGCCGCGCTGCGGAAACGCCGGGAGTCGCCGCGTCCCGCATGATCGGGCCGGGGTTCGGCGGTTCGGTGTTTGCCATACTTACCCCGGAGGCTGAAAAAGAATATAAGGATAAACTTGAAGACTACGAGCGCATATTCGGCTTTCACCCGCAAAAATATGAGATTAAAACCGGTGGAAACGCCGGGCATATCGGGCTGTTTTAACAAGATGAACATACTGGCGACTAATGACGACGGCATACAGTGCGAGGGCATACTCCGTTTGATAGAAATGTTTCGCGGACAGGGGCATCATGTGCTGGCGGTTGTGCCTGACCGGAACCGCTCCGGCGCGTCTCATTCCATTACATTCGGCGCGTCGCTTTCACTAGCCCGTATCGACGACAATACCTATACCTATGGCGGTTCGCCGGTTGACTGCGTCCTCGTCGCGCTCACTCCGGGTGGGTTGTCATACCGGCCCGATATGATTATTTCCGGCATTAACGCCGGCCCGAACCTTGGAACGGATATTCTCTATTCGGGCACCGCCGCCGCGGCGCGTCAAGGCAGCCTCTACGATATTCCGTCAATCGCCTTTTCCGTGTACGGCGCGGCGCCGTATTGTTTTGAGGAAGCGGCCCGGTGGTCCGCAGTCCATCTTGAGGAACTGTCGGGGCTTTGGCGGCTGGATACGTTTATCAATGTTAATTATCCAAATACTTCCCGTTTGTCTGATTATGTAGTAACCTATCCTTTGCCGCGAATATATGAGGATATTATATATATGGAGGAGAATGCCGATGGTAGTAAGATATGCTGCATGA
>JAITAW010000168.1 GCA_031283905.1 Treponema sp.
AACCTTGGTTGCCTATGGCGCGGCCTTATCCATAGATGAATTATTCCCGGACCGGCGCCAGAACTTTGACTTTAGCCGCGGGATTGCCGCGCTCTCGAAGTTCCACGCGGGGCTTCAGCATGAAGGGCATGAACCTAAGCGGGTCTTTTTTGAGAGTCCCGCAGAACGGGCGGAATTCGAGGCTCGGCATAGCCTGCCCCAGATTCCGGAGTATGCCGGACCCTCCGGGCAAGCCCTTCGAGTGTATCTGGGGATTGACGCCGGGTCCACCACCAGCAAACTGGTGCTCTTGGATGAACAAGAGCAGGTGGTAGACCGTTTTTATGCCAATAACCAAGGGGATCCCCTACGGGTCATGCAAAGGGCGCTGTTGGATTTGCGGGAAAAGTACCAAGCGGCAGGTACGCCGCTGGAAGTCATGGCGGTGGGAACCACCGGCTATGGAGAACTGCTCTTTGATAAAGCCTTTGGCGCGGATTACCATACTGTAGAAACCGTCGCCCATGCCACGGCAGCGCAAAAATACGCCCCTCAGGTGAGCTTCATCTTAGACATTGGCGGGCAGGACATGAAAGCCATCAGCATAGACCAGGGGATTGTGACGAATATCACTGTAAACGAAGCCTGCTCTTCGGGGTGCGGCTCCTTTCTGGAGAATTTTGCCCGAAATCTGAACATTCCCCTGGAACGCATCAGTGAGGCCGCGTTTAGCTCTACTAATCCTGCGGAACTGGGGAGTCGGTGTACAGTGTTTATGAACAGTACGGTTATTACCGAGCAGAAAAACGGCAAGCAGCCGGAAGACATTATGGCGGGCTTGTGCCGTTCCATTGTTGAGAATGTGTTTACCAAGGTGGTGCGGGTTTCTAATTTTGTCACTCTGGGAGATCAGATTATGGTCCAGGGCGGGACATTCAAAAACAACGCCGTCTTGCGGGCATTGGAGCAATACATCGGGAAACCGGTGATTCGGGCCCCGTATCCGGGAGAAATGGGGGCTATCGGCATTGCCCTGTTGACCAAACGCAAGCTCACGGAAGCGGGAATCACCCCCCCCCCCCCCCGATGTCATTCAGGTAAAACCCGATTCATCGGCTTTGATGCGCTTAAGCATCTTGATTACACTCAGGAATCCAATGTAACTTGTCCCTTCTGCGCCAATAATTGCAGCCGTATTCTGGTGCGTTTTTCCAACGGCACGACCTGGGTTACGGGAAATCGTTGTGAGCGCGGGGAACTCTTGGGGGATCCACAGGATCCGGACCTGCGGAAACGGGTGCAAGAGGTAAGCGTCCATATGGAGGCGGTTCCAGACATGGTAGCCCTGCGGGAAACCTTGCTTTTTAAGGATTATCCGGTTGACATCCTGACAGCCCAACAGAATTGCACCATTGGCTTGCCCCGGGCGCTGGACTTTTGGCGAACCATGCCTTTTTTCACCACTTTTTTTCATGCCTTGGGATTCAAAACCAAGATATCCCGTCCCAGTTCCCGTAAGCTCTTTGAAGAGGGGCTGCCCTTTGTGGCCTCTGATACGGTGTGTTTTCCGGCGAAGCTGGTACACGGACACCTGCGCGACTTGGCGGAATCCGGGGTTGATCGGGTGTTCCTCCCGCTCTTTTGCCGGCTCCCCTCAGAGAACCCCGATCCCCAGAGCACTTATACCTGTCCGGTATTAAAGGGCTATCCCCTGGTGGTGAAATACTCCGAAGACCCCCAGCGGCGCTGGAAGCTCCCCTTGGATACGCCGGTGTTTCACTGGTTCAAAAGGCGGGACCGGAACCTGCAACTGTGCCGGTATATGCGGGAAACCTTTGGCATTCCTCCTGCTCTCAGCCGCAAGGCTATTGTTCAGGCGGATGCGGCTCTGGCGGCTTTCAATGCCGCTTTAACCTGTGAAGGAGCGCGGATCATTGACCAGGCAGAAAAAAACGGACAATTCGCGGTGGTTTTGGCAGGGAGACACTACCAGTTTGACACCTTGGTGAACCATCAACTATCCCGTTATTTCACCGGCATAGGCATTCCGGTGGTAACGGTGGATGCCCTGCCCGGAGTGCAACAGGTGGATCTGCGCAAAACCCGGTTGGACATCACCAACAGCAACCACGCCCGGCTGCTGGCCGGCGCGATTATCGCTGCGGAGCATCCCGCTTTGGAATACGTGGAGATATTCAGCTTTGGCTGCGGTCATGATGCGCTGTATACCGATGAAGTAAGCAGGCTTTTGCAGACCATCTCAGGAAAATCGCCGCTGATCTTGAAACTGGATGAGAGCGATATTACCGGTCCCTTGCGAATCCGGGTGCGTTCCTTTATTGAAACCGTACAGATTCGCAGAAATAAGCAGCGGCAAGGGATTGCTCCGCATGTCATACGGGAACTGCCGGAGCCTTACACGGTACGATTTGCCAAAAAAGATATATCCTATAAAACCGTGCTGGTACCGAATGTGAGTCAGGGGTTTTGTAAAATTGTTACCGCCGCGCTCAGGCAGGAAGGGCTTAAAGCCGAACCTCTTCCCTTGGGAGATAAAGAAGCCATGCGGTACGGCAAACGGTACGTCCATAATGACGCTTGTTTTCCCGCGCAAATGATCATCGGCGAGGCGATTGCCGCACTGAAAAGCGGGCGCTATGATCCGGCGGATGTGGTGGTAGGTACGGGTAAGACCCTCTGCGATTGCCGACTGGTCAATTATATGGCTCTCACCAGAAGCGCGTTGGACGAAGCCGGATACCCGCATGTGCCGATTCTTTCCACTGATTTTCTTGACATCAAAAATATGCATCCCGCGTTTCGGTTTACCAAGATTACCTACGCCCGAATCGCGTGGTGTTTGATGATGGCCGATGTGTTGGAAGATTTGCGCCGAAAGATACGCCCCTACGAAAAGATTCCCGGAGAAACCGACAAGGTGGTGGAGGATGGCATTGACGCCATCTGCGCCGCCTTGCATCGCCGGGGGATGTTCGGCGCCTTAGAGGCCTACAAAAAAGCCCTCCGCCGGCTCTGCGGCGTCCGGTACGACCGGACTTCCCGCAGGCGCCAAGTCTTCATCACCGGGGAATACCTTTTAACCTTTCACCCGGGATCCAATTATCATATTGAGACCTACCTGGAGCAACACCAGATGGAAGTGGTCCTGCCCCGAATGTACGACATTTACCGCAACTTGCTGATCTTTCACACGATTTCTGAAGTGAAAGATTTTAAGGTGCGCCACAGTCTTGGCGATATCCTCTATGCCTTTGGAGGGGATGCTTATTCTGATATTGCTCTGGACATCATCGAAAAGGCCGCCTCAGTTCACCCCTTATTTGAGCCGTCTATGAGGCTTCCCCAGATGGCGGATCTGAGCGACCCCATCATCCATAGGTCCATTCAGTCTGGAGAAGGCTTCATCATGGCCGCGGACTTGTTGCACCACGCACGGAAAGGGATCCGCTCTTTTGTTATTCTACAGCCCTTTGGCTGTCTTCCGAACCATGTGTGCGGACGGGGACTTATCAAGCGCATTAAAGAAGAACACCCGGAAATCCAAGCGCTGCCCTTGGATTACGATCCCGATACGAGCTTTGCCAACATTGAAAACCGGCTACAAATGCTCATTATGAACGCGAGCGTAGCGGGCGGCGTCCATGCGGCGGACGCGGTCCGCGACACGGATGCCGTGAGCGCCGCTTCCCATCAGGTTTTGAGCAATGTTTGAACTTTTGCATATGAACGCGGAACAGGGGATATTCTCGTTTTTCTTTTTCTCCTTTAGCGGATGGATGGGCGAAACGATCATGGAGTCTGTGGTTCGCCGGCGTTTTGTGAGCAAGGGGGTGTTTGCCGGCCCCTGGATTCCGGTGCATGGAGTCGGCGCGTTTGTGGTCTATGGGGCGTTGGGTCCCTTCAAAGCCTATCCGGTGTTGGTATTTGCGATGGGAGTGCTGATCTGTACGGGCGTGGAATACGCGGCGGCTCTGTTTCTGGAAAACGTATTTCATACTCGCGGCTGGGATTACGACACATATCCCTTTACCAAACGGTACAATTATAAACGGCGGGTTGCCCTTGCCACGTCCCTCTTTTTTGGCTTGGTAGCGGCCAGCGTGGTGTATTTCTATTGGGACATTCCCTTGCGGATTATAAATGTTCTTGAACCCGCGCTGCTCTTCCGGGTTGACGCCCTCTTGACAGGGCTTTTCGCGCTGGATGTGTTTTTAACCGCCCGCAAGTGCATCAAGAATTACCGCACCGGCATTCCCAATAAGACGGTCGGTTTGGAATGAAAGATTCCGCGCTCTTTGAGAGCTTGTCGCGGGAAATTCTTGGAAGCCCGGTGTTTGGGCAATGTAAAAACTTTATGCAGCACGGCAAGGTGTCGGTATATGCTCATAGCCTTTCGGTGTCCCGCATGAGTTTCACCATGGCGGAAGGGATTGCGGGGCTTGACCTCAGAAGCCTCGTCCGGGCGGCTTTGTTGCATGACTTTTTCTTATACGACTGGCATGTTCCGGAGAAGATGTGGTCATTGCATGGCTGGACCCATCCGGTAACTGCGGCGCGGAACGCCAGGACCTATTTTCATGTGTCGGATAAAGAGTTCTCCCTGATCCGTACTCACATGTGGCCCTTCACCTTGTTGCATCCTCCGGCATACCGGGAAGGCTGGATTCTTTGTTTTGCGGACAAGGTTTGTTCCGCCATAGAAACTCTGTTTAGACGCTGAACCCCGCCCGATGTGGCTTTCGGCGGGCATCACCGTTAAGCCGCAGACAAACACCGCCACGCTCAATATCGGGCGCCGTTTTAGTAGACCGGTCTTTTTAACGTTTACACCCCAACAATACCGCTCCCGGACAAGTCATTACTACTCTATGCCAAAGCCGCATGGTTAGTCTGCACACTACGCGGTGCGGAGTCGCCGCCCGTTGTTACTTACCTACGCGCTTATACAAACAGGCAGATACACAGACCTATGCGCTTGCCTTATAATGTCCCGCCTCTATGCGTTTTGAGGCCTATGCATTTGTGAAAAGAAAGGCGGAGCGCCCTCCCCTATTCTATCATCATAAAATCGTTGAAGTACAACAGGGGTATGCGTCCCAGTTTCAGGACGCCGTTGTATTGGTTCAACAATTCAGCCTTCACCGCGTCCTCGCCCAAATCCCGCAATTCCTCCGCCGATCGGTTGTTGAAAAAGGCCAACGTGATGTTTCTAAAGTCCACGATTTTGGAGACGAGTTCTTCGGTAAAGGGAACGTCTTCTCTATTGTACGGAAACATGATGGATACTATTGCGGTTTGATTGTCCGCGGTGAAGGTTCGTATGCGTCCTATGGCGGAGAAGACGTTGTCCGCCGCCGAAACGTCCGGCGCGGACGGCTCCTGTTCCGGAAGCGCGTACACGGGTTTGCCTTTGGCAAAACTTCTTGAAATGACGGTATATACCGTTACTGAGACGATTGTCAACGCCACAAGAGCGGCCGTAACCCGCAGGCAACGGTACAGGACGATGCTTGCGGCTGACGCCGCTCCGTAGACGGCGCGGGTTACGGTACTACCGGCGGTGTTTTTGTCGCTTTTACGCATGGCTTTCCTTTTATGAACGCTAGTATATGATAGAATGGAGAAATTGTAAAGCAAGCGCAATCGAAGCGGAGCCGTACAGCGGCATTACGCGCGTCCGCCAAGAACGGATGTTTGCGGCAACGGTTATCATCATTCAATCCGTTAATGCCGGTGTCAAGCCATGTTATCAGTTCTGTGATCCATGTCTTTAAGGAAGCGATTGAAGCCGCTTGATTTATATTGTGCTTCCATCTTTTGGTGTCAAGCAGTTTGGCTTCTTGTACATAAGCGGAACGCTCGTCAATATACGTCAGTAAAGAAGAACGCAGGCGTTTTTTATTTCATTCCAGCGCGCTTTTACTTTACCGGCAAACTAGGGGTCTTGATGAGCGCATTAAGCAAGGTACGATTGTCTATACCGACATGTTTTCGCCGTTTCGGCGACAATGGCGTTCTCCGTGACGGCTGAAATTCTTGTCGTTTTTTTTATAAAACCATAAAATATTTCCCCGTTTCATTCGTCTACCAAGGTAAGGAGTAAGCACAAACCGGCGGTTTGTGTTCGATTCAAGTCCACGGCCAAAAGGCCGCGTAATAGAGAGGTTACAACTATGAACAAAGATTTCTTCAAAATCCGGTTTTTAGGACTTTTGATAGCCCTTGCCGTGATTGCCGGTTCCAGCATCGTTGCCATGCTGCTGTGGAACGCCCTCATGCCGGGCATCTTCGCCCTGCCGGTGTTGAATTACTGGCAAACCCTGGGGCTTGCCGTGCTTTGCCGCATCTTTTTGGGCGGAATACCCCTCGGACATATTGCCCTCGGGTTCGGACAGGGCGGACGGGATTTTCACCACGGCAACAAAATGCGGGAAAAATGGATGGCCATGAGCGATGAGGAACGGAAAGCCTTCATCGAAAAGGAAGGAGATTTTCGCGCTCTGTTCCATGACCGGTTCTCTCACCTGCACCGGTTTTATGAAAAACCGGAAACCGCCGGAAAAAAGGATGAAGACCATGAATAAGCCGGTAATCACCGTTACAAACCTTACGAAGCGGTATAAAAACGCCGCTCTTCCGGCAGTGGACAATATCAGTTTTTCGGTGGGGGAAGGGGAGTTTTTCGCCTTCCTTGGGCAGAACGGCGCGGGGAAAACAACGACCATTTCCATTTTGACCACCACCCTCGCCAAAACATCCGGCAGCGTGAACATTGCCGGTTACGACCTCGACCGCGAATCCCGGCAGGTGCGAAACCACATCCTGATACAAAAGGGAACCATTGTTTTTCAGGGCGCTCCCGCGGAACTGAAAAAATCTTTTCAGAGCGAATCCCTGGAAGACGCCTACGTCGGGCTTTTGGCTGAAGGAGGCCGGCAATGAAAAACAAATTCCTGCGCGAAACAAACGCGGTAATCACCCTTGCGATGCGGGACATTACCCTGTTCCTCAAATCGCCGGCAAAACTCATACAGAGTTTTATCATGCCCGTTATGTTTCTGGGCATGTTCGGCGGACAGCTTTCCCAGAATATGGGCAGGAACATGGGCTTTGACTTTAATACCTTTATGCTGGTAGGAATGTTGGTGCAGGGTCTTTTTATGATCATGGGAACCGGCATCGCCTCCCTCGTTGAAGACCGGCGAACCGACTTTACCCAGGAAATCCTCGTAAGTCCCGTTTCCCGGTATTCGATCATTTTGGGCAAAATCCTGGGCTCGGCTTTCGCCGGTTACATCACGTTTTTCTTTACGATCCTTGTCGGTTATTGCATCGGCGCGCGGTTAAGCGTCCCCCAATTACTGACGCTGCTGGCGTTCTCTCCCCTCGTGTGCCTTGCCGCCGGTTCTCTCGGCGTAGTATGCGTGGGCTTTATCGAAAAGGCATCGACCGCGGGAATTGTCATCATGATGCTGACCATGGCGCAGACCTTTTTATCGGGCGCGTTAATTCCGGTGAATCATTCAACCGGCATCATGGCGGTCATCAACCGCCTTCTGCCGATGACCTATTGCATCGATTTTATGCGGGGCCTCTTCTATAGCGGCCTTGGCGGCGGCGCGGCTGTGACACTTCACCGCCCGCCTGTTGATCTGCTCATTATCCTTGTGTCTACCGCCGTATTCCTTGCGGTGGGGACAGCCGGTTTTGTGCGCGCTCAAAAGAACCCGTAAAGAAACCCGATGCCGAAAAACCCTGTCGCGGAAGCCTTTACCGCTTACCGCGAGCGGCTCCTTAAGTTTATCCGCTCAAGGGTGCGCGGGCTTGAAGACGCGGAAGATATTTTGCAGGATGTGTTTTACCGGTTCGCGCAGGCGGAAGACACGGTAGAACAGACCGCGGCATGGCTGTACCGCGCGGCCCGCAACAGAATAATCGACCGGTACCGGAAGAAAGAGGATATTCCCTTTTCGGCGCTGGCCCTCATCGAGGATGCGGAGACGGGCGCTTTAGCCGACATCATGGACATCCTCGCATCCGATGAAAGGACCCCCGAAACGCAGGCGTTGAGAACCCTGGTGCTGGACGAGATAGCCTCTGCCATTGACGAACTGCCGCCTTCCCAGCGCGAAGTATTTATCCAAACCGAATTGCTCAATGTGCCCGTGTCGTTCATCTGCGAAAACGCTTACAAGATTTGTACGCGGACTTTTTTTGATTGCTATTCTTAGGAAGGGGAGGGGAAAGTCGCGGCAACTTCGCTGCCGCCCCCTGCCTGCTCCGCACCCTCGCCACGCTCCCTCCATCCGGCCAATCCCCCGCATTTCCTTCGGCTGCACGTTCCGCCTAAACGCGGTATGCTATAGGCATGAGTAACCACCTCGTTGAATACCGTAATTTTACCGCCTCTTTCGACCGCGAGGTTGTCCGCGGGATTGGTTTCCATGTTGACAAGAATGAAATCGCCGCGTGCCCGCCGGGACACCGTTATAACTTGAGTTGATGGTTCACCAAGGTGTCAAACTGGTAGTGCCTCCCTGCCAAAACCACCGCGATACGACACCCTTATAACTGGACATAACGCCGTTATAACCGGACATGATATTCTTATAACCGGGGGAAGTGCGGCACGTGGTGGTCTCCTGAAAATCCGCCATCCGTGGCGGATTTTCAGGTAAGGAGTTTTTGCGCAGCAAAAACTCCAATGCTTGCGTTTCTCCGGAACGCAAGCATTGGATACCACGCCGTCCGTGGCGCGCAGTCGGCGTTCCCGCATGGGGATGCGCGTGTTATACCGCGTAATATTGTAAAACTTTATTTTCAGGAAATAGTATTGGTATTATTTCCTTCAGACCTTCCATTTCTAAATATTTGGTCTAAATCCAAGTATTCTGTGCCGTCTCCTATTTTTTTTCAAGAGCGGTGAAACCGAGTTGTTCAAAATATTTCTCAAACAAGATATCGAGAGCATCGCCAAAACGAATTTCATTTGACTGTAATAAATTTTGCAGAATTTTTGCCTTTGGTTTTGCCGGACGAAACAAATCTACATATCTATCAGGATAATTTGATATTTTCTCTATCAAATCTCGTTCCGTAAATAATCGTTCCTTAAATAGTCAATCAAAACGGACTTGTCCTCTCTCATAATATACCAAAATTTCCAACCGTTACATGACGGCGTTTGCTGAATCAACGCGCCAATTCTATGAATAGAGCCTACCTGTTTCTTATATTCCAGTTTTCCGTCCGATAAAACAAAAGCGGTTGCGCTATATGTTTTACTCGTATACAAAGGTTCTCCAACTTTTATTATTTTTTCTTTTAACAATGTTTCAAACGGCACTCTGTCTTTTCTTTCTTTTTCTTCTTCTACCCAATCTGATTCCGGAAAAAATACTTTTATCGCATCTATCCTTTTTTTTGCAAGTGGAATATATTCAGGTTCTTTTTCAATTCCGATAAAGTTGCGTTTTAATTTCTTTGCGACAGCGCCGGTTGTACCTGTGCCGAAAAACGGGTCAAGAACAATATCATTTTGTTTTGACGTTGATAAAATTACCCTTTTTAATAATTCCTCAGGTTTTTGTGTCGAATGCGCCTTTTTCCCGCCGTCCCCTTTTAACCGTTCATCGCCGATACACAATCCAATCTGCCAAACAGATGTCATTTGCTTGCCGCCGTTATATTTTTTCATTATTTTATGGTTGAATGTATATTTTTTATGCCATTCGCCTTTTGAACACCATAAAAGCGTTTCGATAGCGTTTGTAAAACGAGTACCGAGAAAATTGGGCATTGGATTTGTTTTATACCATGTTACATCGTTCAAAATCCAAAAGCCTAAATTGAGCATAATATTTCCGATGCGAAAAATGTTGTGGTAACTCCCAATTACCCATATTGATCCTGTGTCTTTTAATATGCGCCTGCATTCTTTGAGCCAAGCCGCGCAAAAATCATCATATTCCGTAAATGATGAAAATTTATCCCATTCATCGTCAACTCCGTTAACCTTAGTGTTATTCGGGCGGTAAAGGGCATTTTTCAATTGCATATTATAGGGAGGGTCCGCAAAAATCAAATCGATGGAGTTATCAGGGAATTGCTTCAGTTCTTCAATGCAATCCCCTTGAATTATGGTATTAACCTGCATATTTTGAGTGTATCAGATGGTTTGGGGCGTTTCAATAGGACAAACCGGACGAATTCTAAAGAATTTTGGCAAGAAATTGGGCAAGGCGTTTCGCATAACTCGTCAAGAGACCCATTGAGAAGCCTCGCTGTCCCTCAAGTTATACGTAAATGGCTAATTGCGATGGTAATTCACATGCCAATCCTGAAAGCATTTGTGTGGCGGTGGGGAAATTTTTAAGTCAACAGGAGAAACTTTCAAGTCGAACGGGAGCCCGTTTAAGTCAACAGGGATACCTTTTGACTCCGCAATGGAGCCTGTCCTAATGTTTGTGTACTTGTCCAATCTGTGGCCGGACTAAAGTCCGCTTGGACCGAAGTCCGCAAACCACAAAATGTACCATGACGGTTAGAAACCGGAGTTTGACGCTTAACCAAGAGAGCCATTGAGGAAAGGAAAAGAACGGGTTCCGTTCTGATGATACACTTCCGGGGCATGTTCATACAACGATAAGCACGGCGCGATTGCCGGGGGATAATCGCGTTTTTTAATTGCGTATGGTAGGAGACAAACGCCGTTTCCATCGCGCACAGGCGTAAAAGCGGCGTATCTCGTCCGCTGTTGGGCGGCGCCGTCACCTCATCAAAACGAGGGGCGCTGTTTCCTCATTACTTCTTGTGCCTTCTGTCAAGTTCCGCGAGTACTTCTTCTACGGTAACGCCGGCGCGGGTGATAAGCGCGGTGGTGAA
>JAITAW010000260.1 GCA_031283905.1 Treponema sp.
GGCGGTAGAATCGATCACCTTCTCGCCATCCGCGCCCTCTTTGAACGGGATCCGTCGCCCGACCAGTGGATTACAAACAGGGAAATCCTCTACCGCATCCAGTCCCCGCAGGCGCTTGCACTGCGTCTAAAGCCGAAAAGCCCCGTATCGGTCTTTCCGTGCGCCGAAACACGTGGACGGGCGAAGAGCCGGGGGTTGCAATGGGCGCTTGACGGACTTGAGTGGAAGAAGGGCTTTTTCGGGATGAGCAATGTCGCGGTCAGTGGAAATTGCGCGGTTTTTGCGGAAAAAGGGACGTTTCTGATCATTGTCTCTATTGCGGATACGGAAACAACGGCGGGTTATACTATTCCTACACCAGCATATATTCTTTAGCCGTGTGAACCAGGTCGCTGTTCCAGTAAGGGCGGTTTAGAAAACCCCTGCGGGCCTCCGTGTCATCTATTTTCAGGCTGCGTTGCAAGAGCCGCCTAAACGCCGTACTGACAACCGTATTTATATCAACAAGCGATGCGCCTGCTTCACGCAAAACATGGTACAAAGCGTAAAAATAGAAAAAGTCGCATGTATCCGTGCCGGGAGGCACTTCACCAAGCGTCAGCCAGTCAATGTCTTTTACAGCCTGTTTTTTATCATCCGCGTTTTCCGAAAGTTTGCTGAGCGCGAGACTGTGAAATATTGAAGCTTTTCTGCCCCAGAAATTCCGGTCGCTCATATTCAACAATTCGGCTTGGGCAAAGCCGCTGCTCCAGTCCGGACGCTCCGTCCACAGGAACTTTTCAGTTGGAATGTACCTGGTTATGGTTTCCGAAAGTTCAAGCGCCTTTTTATAGCCGCCGGAAAGATACGATGCTTCGGCTTTGAAAAGGAGAAAGTCAAGGTTAGAGGAATCGGCGCCGCCGCCGCCCTCAGATCCGCCGCCCGCATCGGGCAAGGCGTTAGATTCTGC
Source organism: Treponema sp. (assembly GCA_031283905.1). Lineage (GTDB taxonomy): Bacteria > Spirochaetota > Spirochaetia > Treponematales > Breznakiellaceae > JAIRKH01. The sequence goes on from JAITAW010000260.1 coordinate 950, forward strand.
GGCAGTGAGGTTTGAAAAAAACTTCGCGCGGAATATCCACGCGTTCATGGTGTTTTTTATGGCGTCCGTTACCGGCTCCGAGAGGTTTTCAAACGTCTTCTCAAACACATACAGAGCGTCCTGATAAAAACCAAATTCAAAACGCAATCTGCCCCGCAAGAAACGGGCGCGATCCGTCCACGTTCCGCATCCCGCGACAACCGCGTTGTGTTCGGCATCGCGGACAAGCCGTTCGGCCTTGGGAAGATCGCCCGCCAGATAGTGAATATTCGCCGCATAATACGAGCATATGGCAAGCTCATCAATGGCTTCCTGTTTTTCAGCGTGTTCAATCGCAATAGTGATGTATTCTACAGCTTCGCTCCTCATGCCGGCTTGCAACTTTCCCAGCGCGATAAGTCTGAAAACCTTTGCGGGACTTGTTTTGCGCTGGTCATGGTTTATTCGCAGGACTCTTTTAAGACTCTCAAACGCCTGCGTTTGCTGTATGGATCCCACATAATAACATGCGCGATTAATCAGAATCTCCATCTGGTACAGCACGGACGTTGTATCCGGCGCATCGGCGGCAAACGCCTCTTGAACATCTTTTTTATCTCCGTGTATCAGCGCGTTAAGGGTTAAAAACAGATGCCGCGCCGCAGGGCCCCGTTCCTTTCCAACAATGCCGTCAAAACGGTTTTGGGTAATGGAAAGGTGTATTTTTGCGGTTGTTCCGTTGAAAATATCCGAACACAGGGCGCTCCAGAGAAGCGCATCGGAAATTTCGGCGCGCAAGCCGGCAAGCGCCTCAATAAGATTAAAACACGCCGAAATTTTGCCGTGGGAGACGGCTTGAAGCAAGCACGTTTTTACAAAATCATAGATTACAGCCTTCCTGTCCCCCAGAAACCGTTCCGCAAGTATGGTAAAGTTGGGAATGCGCGGAATCGGATCATCAACACTGTCAATAACCCCGATACGAGCAAGCCGGGCGAAAATCCGAACCAGTATGGACGGATTCTTGCCGGTCTCTTCAAACAAACGGAGAAACTGGTGGCCGGGAAAAAAGTTGCATAAAAGGTTAAACGTATAGGCCAATTCCCACAAATCGCCCGACATTTCATGAAGATTGATCAAGGGTGCGTCCGTATTGTAGCCCAGAACAATATTTTTTGAAAACACGGCTTCCCATCTGTTTAAAAACAGGCTCTTGTCTTTTTTCTCCGTACAGGTTCCGTACACTGTTACGCTAAATTTCACCTCGCTATACACATCAAGAAAAATATCCCTGGACAACACGTCGGCGTTATGCAGATTTTCAAGCACAATGACAGGACGCGCCTTCTTTTTTTTCGCTTTTGCGACATACATATCAACCAGCAGCCGGAAAAAACGCTTGATAGTCCCGGCAAGCGCCGACGGACATTCGGCGCGGAGACGCTCCCGAAAGATGAGTTTTTTCAGCGAGTCCAGAAGCTCAATCCGTTTCTGCCAGTCGCCGGCAGGGGCGTCATCGCCGGCGGTTAAAAACGTGTATATTTTGGGATTTATCACATCGGCGAATGCGGCAATGTCAACGCCGCCATTAATGGCGGCGTTACGGCGAAAACGGAGAATCAGAGGCGGCGCGGCGTTTTCCAACGAGCAGAAACGGTAAACGCCTTCCCGTTTGCCGATAAAATCCGGCCCGGAAAAAACAATGTTTTTACCGGCTTCCTGTTTGATGAGGCGAACGATTTTATCACTCAAGGGAAATGCGCTGGCGGATCTGCGGACGCTACGGGAAATTACTTCAACGCATTTTATCTGTACGTAGGCTCCCGTTGATCCGGCGCGTACGGCAAATTGGTCGTTTTCAAAGACGCAGTAACTGCCGAGCGTCTTCTTCATCTCCAAGTCGCACCATATACCGCTTCCCTCATGCCGGGAAGCGAGTGTCCGGCACACGCTTTCCATTTCAAAGACGGGAACATCCTTGCAAATGACGAAAGCGTAGGTACCGGCGGGAAGAGGGCAATGCTTTTTCAGCAGATCGCGGCCTGTTTCCAGAACACTGATAATAGTAAGCCATATTCCCAGCGATCTCTCGTCAAAAGAAGCGGT
>JAITAW010000239.1 GCA_031283905.1 Treponema sp.
CGTCTCCAGCCGCCACATCCACAGCTTCCTCCGCCTCAACAGGAACAGATTCCGCTTCCACTACAGGCGCGTCTCCAGTCGGCGCAACCGCCGCATCCACGGCTTCCTCCGCCTCAACAGGAACAGATTCCGCTTCCACTACAGGCGCGTCTCCAGTCGGCGCAACCGCAGACTTTTCCTCTTCGGCATCTTTCTCTTTTTTCATGATTTCATCATCATCAAAAGGGGAGTCATCCAGGAAATCCTCTATAAAGAGTTCTGTCGCTCCCTTTTCATCGACACCTTCCCTATGCGCGGGGGTTTCTTCACTACTAGCGATGTTTTCGCCAGCCACATCGGTTTGCGAAGTTTCACCATTGGAAGCGCCGCCTTCAGATGCGCTCTCATCGGACGCAGTTTCATCAATGGCAGACAGCCCGGACGCCAACTCCGCAAATTCCTCCGTATCGTCCCCAAGAGACAGCGCGTCAATGGTCGGCACTTCCGTGATTTTTTGAGTTTCCATCGCCAAAAAATCAGGATCCGCTTTAAGAATATCTTCCACTTGCAATTCTTCAATATCATCAAGTTCGGGATCAAGCGTATTGTCAAATGACAAAGCGTCTACATCTTCAGCGCCATTTTCCAAATCTTCCGGTATAAACTCTTTCTCAAAATCATCAATGTCCTCTGCCATGGGTATATCCAACTCATCGGCTGAAACCTCTTCAATTTCACCGATTTCAAAATCGGGCGATGATTCATCATCGGGAATAAGAAAATCACTATCTCCTTTTTTACTTGCGCTTGTTTCAGCAGGGTCGCTTTTCACCCATACGCCGTATTCATCTAGCTCGCTGACTGATCCCGCGCCACTCTGATCATCATATATTGAAGATTTTTTATCGTTTGCCATGCAAAAGTCTCCTTTTTCAATGATTATACCATATCATAACCTATAAGTCAATTTTAGACTAGAGCTTTTTATTACTTTCTGAAAGTTTTTCTTTTGCTTTTTGACAGCAAGAGACATCGCGGAAAAAACTAACTTTGCAAGCGGGACAACTCAAGCATCGCTTTTTTTCTGACAAGCGGCGGCTTATCGGAAGCGGCGAGACCGGCAAGGATGGGCACTCCAAAGGGAAGCAGCGGCGGACCTGAAACACGGCAGAGCGAACCGACCGCCAAAACGACCGCGATAAGCGCCTGTTCATCCCTGCTGACCACAGGCGGAGAGACCGTTTGCGCAAAGGCTTTCATGGCGATGCCGTCAGGATCAACACCGATACGCCCTATCGCTTCCGCGGCCGCGGCTTTTACCTGCGGGTCTTTGTCATTGAGAAACAAATCGGCGAAAAACGGGACAAGCTCATGGGAACCGAATGAAGCCAAAAGGCGCGCCGCTTCAACGCGGTGTACAAGGCTCACCGGCGGATGAGTCGCCGGTATGGAGAGACTGTTCCTCGCGCTGCCGGCAACCTCTTTCAAATAAACGATGAAGTTCGGCTCGTCTTCTCCCACTTGTCCCTGCTTGATTTTTTCACGAATCCTATTGAATTGGTGGGTTATATCGAAATGACTGAATTGGTTGTAATAATTGGAACGCCGGAGCGGGAGTTCTCCAAGCCCGTAGCCGCCTTGAGAAGCGGCACCGTAGAGGGAGTTTTCCCATAGCCGCCCGTCCGCGAGTTCAAGCTGATACGCATAGAGCCTCCAATCGCCGCCGCCTGAATACAGAATGCCGTCTTTGTCGAAAGTCGGCATTGAGGCGGCGTTTTGTATATCACGCCGCCATTTTAACACGCCGTCGCGGTGAAAACCCGCGACTTTCGAACGGCTCAAGGTATACACGCCCTCCTCTCCGTTGACAACGCTCATTTCGCCCGCGCCTGAAAGCCCGGCCTCGGCTTGCCAGCGGATTTCCCCTTCAGTAGAAAGAAGGATGACGGTCCCATTTGACAGCGCGACGGCTATGTCGCCATTGTACTCGCTTGCGGCAAGCGGAGGAGCCGGAAGCTGAAAAAACACGTACGCCTCCTCAAACGCCTCTCCCGTATGGGTGAATATTTCGCCAGCGCCGTTCTTGTACCACACCAAAACCGCGCTTTCGCCGCTTGTTTCCTTTATAGAAACAAGGACGGCCGGCGCGCCGGTAAGAGCGACGCCGGTTGTCTTTCCAAACGGACTAATTTGAACTATTTTGCCGCCGGCCTCATCGCCAACGCCGCCTTCAATGGCGAACAGGACGCCACCTTGTTTATCAAGAACGGGCGAGATGATTACCTTCCCTTCCATGCGCCGCGTCCAAAGGCGCGCGCCTTCGCTGTTAAAACAAAAAAGCGTCCGCGCCGTCGGCACAAAAATGCGCCCGTCCCAGCCGGCGATGACGGGACCGGTAACAGGCGCATCGAGGTTGACGCGCCACAACTCCCTGCCCATCCTGTTTAGGGCAAACAAGACGCCGTTTGTCCTGCAAACATAGCTTACGCCGTCCCATGAACGAGTCAGAAAGGGGCAGAGTTTCCCGGAGGCAAAGTATTCCCACAAAAGCGCCCCCTGCCACGAATACGCCTTGACGCTGCCGCCGTCAAGCGCGATGACAACGGACCCCGCTTGCGTTGACGGCGTACCGATTACAACGCCCGCCACAGCCTTCTCCCAGAAGGGTTCCATTACGCCTTGGGTTTGCGCCGCAAGAGAATATGAAAGAATGAAGAATACTTTAAATAACAGGACATTTTTCATGCTTTTTTATCATATATTCAAATATTCAGAAACGGTTTGAAGAACGCGGCGAACAGGCTTCCCGCCGTTACAGGGGAAGGATCAAAAAGCGGCTGGATATACAAGACAAAAAACACAAACGCGCTAAAACAGAGACCCTCGAAAATACCCAGAAAAAAACCGAGAAATTTATCTATTCCGCCCAAATTGGTCCGAACTATAATATCGGAGATGATCTTTTCCAGGAATTTCATCACCAGAAAAACGATAATGAACAAGGCGATAAAACTCAGTATTTCAGGCACGACCTTGACTCCAGCCAAGTCGGGCAATTTTTCACGGATAAACACAGCCCCGTTTTTATAAAAGAAAAAACCCGCCGCAATGCCGAGCGCCATAGCGCCAACAGAGAACGCTTCTTCCACGAATCCCTTCAACATGGCGCGTCTCGCACAAACAAGAATAAGACCAAAACAGACAATATCAATGACCGCCAACCGCATACCGCCTCCTTTTCACTTTTATTTAGGGCATAGCCCTTTTGGTTTAATACCCCGCAGCATTGCCGTGGGGTATTTTGTTTCCCCACATACGCACAGATTTCAAAGAGAAATCTTAAATACCCCGGATCTCTCTCCGGGGCTTCTTTATTTCGCTTCTTTGCCGGTGATTTCAGCGGCTATAATATCCGCAATAATCCGCGCTCCATCGCGGACTCCCACGGCGAGAGACGCCCGCGCCATTGCGGCACGCCGTTCATGATCGTCCGCAAGCTCCGCGATTATCCCGATAAGGCGTTCCGTCTCTTGGACAACAACCGCCGCGCCCGCTTTCTCAAAAAAGCGGGCGTTTTCCACTTGATCGCCCCGCGTCCCCGAACCCCGCAATGGAATAAGCGCCATAGGCTTGCCCGCAGCCGCGCATTCCCACACCGTTCCCGCGCCGCTCCGCCCCAGCACAAGCTCCGCAGCCGCGAGTACATACGGCATGTCTTCATCTATGTAACGATACGGCTTGTACCGTTCGGAAGCCGGCGCATCCCCCTCGGCTTGCCCGGTCTGGTGAACCACAACGTAATATTTCGTCAACTCGTCAAGATGTTCACGGACAAGATCATTTATTTCCTTTGCCCCCTGACTGCCGCCCAGCACGAGCAATATCCTTTCTTTATCATCCACCCCTAAAAACGCGCACCCCCGCTTCCTGTCGGCGGTTCTGAATACGCCGCGCACCGGATTGCCCGTTACGGCGATCATGCGGCGATAGGCCGCCGGAAATTGGGAAACCGTATCTTGATACGCCGTAAAAATCCTCTTTGAAAACCGGCTGTTGATTTTGGTGGCGAGTCCGGGACTGAAATCCGACTCATGGGTGAACACCGGTATATGCAGGGAAAACGCCGCGACAACAGGAGGCACGCTTACGAATCCGCCCTTGGAAAAGAGCAGATTCGGCTTTTCTTTTTTTAAGATTTTTCGCGCCGTAAAAAATCCCGCGATAATTTTAAACACGTCCAGAAAATTCTGAAGGGACGCATACCGCCTCAATTTGCCCGAAGGAACGCCGAAAAACACTATGCCCTCGCCGCCCTTCTTGACAACGGACGCATCCATGCCCTTATCCGAACCAAGCCAAATAATACGGCAACAGGTGTTTTTTTGCAGCGCACCGGCAACCGCAAGCCCGGGGTAGATATGCCCGCCCGTACCGCCGCCCGTAAACGCAACCGTAACCATAGCGTGTTTTACCATATACTTCTTATATATCTTTGTCAAGATCGGTACGTCTACAGGAGGCGGCTTACCCGCATATTGCGGGGAGACCGTTTCATGTCGTACAACGGTAAAAGCCGCGGTTGCCCGCCTGTACCGCGAGGATAACGCCATGCCCTTTCATATGCCTGAAGGCTTTGCCGCCAAGAATGGGACGTCCGCATTGCGCGAAACGCTCGCGCAAACTCAGCCGCCGCTATTGCCGGTATCGCATTGAATACCGATTTTTGCTCTTACATGACCGTATTTTCCGTTTGCGCGTACCCGCGTCAAAACAGGCAAAGCCGTCTATGATTGAGCCGCCCGCTTAGTCCGTATGGTACTGTAAGGATTTAACCGGCGCGGCAGTAGAAAAATTTTTGGCGCGGGGGATTGACTTTATTAATGATACCGTGATACACTTCTTACCTAGGTTTATAAATGTTGGATATTGAGATTGGTTTTAGCGCCAGTAAAAAGAGTTACGAATATACTCTTGATTAGGCGTAAGCCTATACGGTTTAATACTCCGCCGCTCTGCGGCGGCTGTAAATTGGAGTATGTGGTTCACTATCACGGCCATATATTTGCGCCCTTTCTTGTAACTCGTTTCGTCTATCCCTATGCGGCGCAACCCGTTAAACAGGTTTCCCCGCTTCTCCCTGATGTCTTCATGTACTCGTTTTACGATTGCGCCTACGGTGTTCCACGCTATCCGCATCAGGTATGCTATCGTGGTGATCATGGTCGAATGCGGGGCGAGCCGGGCTGCCGTATTTTCAAAATCATAGGTGAAACCGGAATCATGCCGCGCCCGCTCCGCCTTTTCCGTCAGCACGCCGTGTCTGGGGCAGTTGACCCTTGACGATTCGGACTCTATGAACACTTTGGTGCCGCCCATATCAAGATGCATCCATTGCCGCTTTCCGCAGCCTTTGTCATAAAACCTGGCTCTCCTGCCGCATACCGGGCAGCGGTATCGTTTCCGTATGGGTAACACCATGGTTTAAAATATATTTGGAGGAAATATGGCGGATCAATGTAAAGAATGCAGGTTTTGTGACGGGAGTAATTGTTCTTCTTCTCACGGGGTGAGGGATCCCAATTTCACGTGCGCGAATTGGGTTGCGTACCGGTAGGGAAGGCTAAAAGGAGGAAAACAAATGAAAGTGATGTTGGCTTTAGGCGTGTTGGTACTTAACGGATTAGGATAGTTTGCGATATATGAAACCGCAATAAACGTAC
>JAITAW010000034.1 GCA_031283905.1 Treponema sp.
GAAGCGCCATGAACAGTGATTTGCTTATTATAGGAGCGGGTCCTGCGGGACTCGTTGCCGCGCAATACGGCAGCCGTTCCGGTCTTATGACAACGGTTGTTGAACAGCTTGCGCCGGGCGGGCAGGCGTTGCTCATCGACAGGCTGGAGAACTACCCGGGGAACGCCGGAACGGAAGGGCAAGAGCCAAAAACCGGTTTTGAAGTCGCCGAAGACATGCGCAGACAGGCGGAACGTTTCGGCGCACGCTGTATAAGCGGAACCGTGATGAGCGTCAGGAAGAACGGCGCGGTGTTTGAGGCGGCGACAAAGGACGAAACTCTGACCGCCCGTTCGGTGATCATAGCAACCGGCGTCAAACGGAAACCCCTCAATGTTCCCGGGGAAGCTGAACTGTACGGGAAGGGCGTTTCGTACTGCGCCGCCTGTGACGGCCCCTTCTTCAAAAACAAACGAATCTTTGTGGTAGGCGGAGGCGATGCGGCGTGCGATGAAGCCCGCTATCTTGCGCGGCTTACCGGAACCGTCATCCTGCTGCACAGGCGGGACAAACTCCGCGCCCAAAAAGCGATAGCGGAGCGAACATTGCGTAATCCCAATATAACGGCGCGGTTTAACACGAGGCTTGTTGAAATAAAAGGCGGAGCGCAAGCCGTATCGCAAGATGGAGGGCGCGGCGCATATGAGAAGGTCGCCGCTGTGTTGCTTGAGAACGCCGTTACCGGTGAGAAAACAGAAGAGCCTGCGGACGCGGTGTTCATCTTCGCCGGATCTCTGCCGCAGATGCCGGACATAGAAGGTCTCGCCCTTGACGAAGGGGGCTATATCATAACGAATCAGCGGATGGAAACCTCCATTCCGGGGATTTTCGCCGCGGGCGATATACGCGCGACGCCGTTCCGTCAAGTAGTGGTGGCCGCCGGAGAAGGGGCGATAGCGGCGCATTGCGCGGCTGAGTGGCTGGCGGACTAGCGGGCTTAGCGAGGGCTGGCGCTTAAAGTCCGGCGGAGAAAAACGGGCCCCGCCGGACGAATTGTGTATCTTGAGACGGCAACAATTGTTTATTATAAGAAGTTGTTCAAAATCCGCGCCCCGCAAGCGCTGTCTTGAAACACCTTGATTGGCAAATGAAGATAATCGGCACGGCAAAGCATACTTTTTCATTCTTTCTTTCATTCTTTCTTTCATTGCTGCCCTTGAAGAGCGGTTGTTTTCTGGGCGCTCAACAGACGGATGACATTCACATTACGCTGGAAGAAGCGCAGGAACGCGCCGGACAGCAAAGCATTAGCCTGCAAAAAAGCGCGCTCGATCTTGAGTCCGCCGCATATTCGGCGTCCCATCTGTGGTCAGAATTCTTTCCCTCCATAAGCGCAAACGCGGGCGTCAGTTACGGATCGAATCTCTTTTCCAACAGCGGGTTTACGCTGGAAAAAAACAATTCCAGCTACAGCGCTTCGGCGGGCGTCAGCCTTTCCCTGAACGCCGGACTTCCCTCGTCCATGCGGATCATCACCCTCGCGTATCAGAGCCAGTTGTTGAGCTATGAAGACACGAAGCGGCAGATCGGCATACAGATCGCAAAGGCGTTTTACAACCTGCTTGCGGAAAAACAGAACATCGCGCTTCTGGAGGAAAAGCTCGTTCTGGCGCGGAAGCAGCGGGAAAAAAGCGCCGTAGCGTTCAAAAACGGGCTTGTTTCCGAACGGAGCGATATGCAAACCCAGCTTGCGGTGGAGAACGCCCGCCTTGACGTGAGCAGGGCGGCTGTCCTGTACGAGTCCCGCCTGAGGGACTTTCTGACCTTGCTCGGCATGGACGCCGCTTCCGGTCAGGTGACGCTTGACGGCGCAATCAAGAGTGAGGAGGCTTCTTTTGACGCGGAGGCGCTTATACGGGACGCTCTTCCCCAAAGACCGGACATCGTGAAGCAGCGGCAGACCATTGAGCGGCTTGAACTTACCAAACAGCAGAAAGTCTTGTCAAGCAAAGCGCCTTCGGTCAGCGGTTCTATTCAATGGAGAGGGGGACCGGGCAGCGCTTCTCAGAGGCAGTTTTCCGACAGTATTACCGGAAGCCTGTCGATTGCCATTCCCATTGATCCGTGGATACCGGGCGCAAAATCGAATCAAACCTTGAGAAACGCGGAAACGGATATTGAAAAGGCGCGGCTTGATCTCGTGAACATTGAAAACACCGCCAAGAACGAGATCCGCAACCTGTGCGCAAACGCGCGGAATTTGTGGGGAACCATTGAAATAGCCCGTATGCAGGTGAATATCGCGGAACGCGCCTACCGGCTTACGGAGCGGGCGTTTCAACAGGGCGCGGTGGAGGTTTTAACGCTGGAAGATTCCCGCAACGCCTTGACCGCGGCCCATCAGCAGCTTTTAAGCGCGGAATTGGCGTACAAGCTGGGTTTGCTGGATTTAGAGGCCGCAGTGAACATCGACCTGGAGAGTGAGGTATAGGATATGAGTAGACCAAGAACGCGCCGCCCGCGAATGGCGGTAACCATCACCATGCTCGCGCTTATCGTTATAGTCGTACTAGGCATTGTATTTTCGTATCTACAAAAAAGACAACCTGCGGGGCAAAGCGCCGCCGCCGCGCCAACTCCGGCGCAAGGCGCTTCCGCGGGCGGCGCGGGCAATGCCGGCGCGGGCAACGCCGCAGCGAGAAACGCGGTTGCGGTACGTACCGTGCCTGTTGAGAACGGCGCAATCGAAAACACCATTCTGATAAACGGGGACATACTCACAGGCAGGGACGTTGCCATTTACCCGACTGTCGCGGGCAGGCTGGCGGAGTTGCGGCTCAAGATCGGGGATCCGGTTACGCGGGGGCAGGTGGTCGCGCTGGTTGACCCGTCCCGCCCGGGCGAGGTCTTTTCACAAAGCCCCGTCGTGTCAACCATAAACGGGACCATTATGTCATCGCCGGTGGCGGCGGGCAATACGGTATCCACGGCCACCGCAATCTACACGGCGGGCGACCTTTCCAACCTGCTGGTGGAAACCTTTGTGCCGGAGCGCTATGCGTCTTCGGCGCGAAAGGGCCTGACCGCCGGGGTTTCGCTTGAAGCCTTTCCGGGAGAGACCTTCGCGGCTACGGTTGATGAGGTAAGCCCCGTGCTTGATCCTTCCAGCCGCACCGTGCGGATACGGCTGAAGTTCAACCGGCGAGACAACCGCGTCAAAGCGGGCATGTTCGCACAAGTGTCGCTCGTTACGCAGAGCAAAACGGACGTACCTGTCGTTCCCCGGGACGCGCTTATCAACACCTACGGCTCCTATATCGTGTTTACGATTGACAATGAAGGCACGGCGCGGCGGAGGGACGTTACGCTTGGGCTTGAGAGTGAAAGCATGGTTGAGATAGCGGCAGGGCTTGACCCGGGTGAAACGGTGATAGTCGCGGGACAGAACTTCTTGTCAGACGGCGATTCAGTGCGTGTAGTCGAATAACCCGCCCCGCGTAGCGGGTTTTCTAGCGAGGCGCGTGTTGCCGCGCCTCCCGTGCGGCGTGTCTTCCTGCGCGGCGCGTGTTTGTTGTGTAGTCCGCACTACAGGAAAAGTCCGCCCTCATTCCGCGTCGAGGTACGCCTGGATCACGCCGGGAAAGCCTTCCCTGACGGCGCGCATCGCATCGCCAAGGACATGATCGGCAATGAAAACGCCGTGGAGTTTGTACCGGTTGAAGCGGCGAGCCGCGTTGAGTACCTGCAATCGAATAAGGTTGACATTATTCTTGCGAATTTCACGGTAACGCCGGAACGCGGCCAAGTG
>JAITAW010000041.1 GCA_031283905.1 Treponema sp.
CCCCCCCCACTCACACTGACAGCCGTTATTATGGCGGGAGGGAAGGGGACGCGCGTTGCAAAAGTGAATTCTGAAATTCCAAAACCTATGCTCCCAATTGGTGGAAAACCTGTGCTCGAATGGCAAATAGAATGTCTGGAACGTCAAGGGATAACAGATATCATCCTAATAGTTGGTTACCAGGGCGGCGTTATAAAAGAACATTTTGGAGATAGTTTTCGCTATATTACAGAAAACGAACCGTTAGGTACAGCTGGCGCTTTATGGTATTTGAAAAAGGAAATAAAAGATGATTTTCTCTTACTGAACGGTGACGTAATATTTGACATAGACATTGATCGATTTTACCAAGCGCATAGAAAAAATAATGCGGTAGTAACTCTGTTTACCCACCCCAACAACCACCCATACGACAGCGGGATAGTTATTGCGAATAAGCAGCACCGAGTCATCAGTTGGCTAACAAAAGAGGACAAGCGCGAATGGTATAAAAACCGCGTAAACGCAGGACTTCATTTTTTATCTCCTCGCATTTTTGAAAAGCTCAATACAGAAAATCCGAGCAAACTTGACCTTGACCGCGATATTCTAAAGCCGATGATTGCAGAGGAAACACTATTCGTTTATGATTCGCCTGAATACGTCAAAGATATGGGAACTCCGGAACGAATAAAAGAAACTGAGATTGACATACAAGCCGGGAAAATTAACGCCAAGAACCTCCACAACAAACAGAAAGCCCTATTCATAGACCGTGACGGAACTATTAATAAATACATCGGCTTTCTACGTAATATTGATGAGTTTGAACTCATACCTGAAACAGTTGAAATTATCAAAAAAGCGAATGAATCAGGGAGTCTTGTTATAGTTGTGACTAACCAACCTATAATTGCTCGTGGTGAAGTTTCGTGGAAAGAGCTAGACGAAATTCATAATAAAATGGAAACGCTGCTTGGCGAACAAGGTGCATATGTAGACGACATATTCATTTGCCCGCACCACCCCGACAAAGGTTTCTCCGGTGAACGCCCGGAATATAAAATCGAATGTGATTGTCGTAAACCCAAGCCTGGACTATTGTTACAAGCAGCTGAGAAATACAACATTGATATAATCCAAAGCATAATGCTCGGAGACAGCGAAGTTGATATAGTAGCGGGAAAAACAGCAGGGTGTATGAGAAATATTTTATACGCTTCAAATAAATTATCCCGTGTTCAACTCTGAAGTGCAACACTACCCACTGATGCCTACCGGTTTCTTTTGTGATCCAAGCAGCCGTCTTTGATAGCGCGCCGCAGGCTGGGAACGGGCTTGCATATGATAGATTCCGTATTGACAACTTTTTCCTATACCGGTATCATAATAACATGATGAATATTTCAAAGCAAGCAAAAAAAGCGCGATATTTTTTCTTCTTGAAATGCCTCACCGCCGTTTGGTTTGGCTGCTTCCTGTATGCCGTACTTGCATTTACCATAGGAGGAAAAGGTCTAATTGCTTACAACGCCCTTACCCACGAGCGGGACAGGCTAAGAGCGAATTTCGACAACATACGTGAAACCAACAAGCGGCTGAACATCAGGAATATTTTATTCGGCAGTTACGAAAACGATCCAAAGACTCCGATGCCTGCGGACGCCGATACTATTTTGATAGAGGCGCGAAGCATGGGGTACGGCCTCTCCGGCGAAAACGCGATTCATTTCAACGGCATTGAACGCACGGAAAAAAAATACATTGATCCGGGGACGCCGGAATTCGCTTTCAGAGTGAAGGGCATTCCTGATCGCATTCTCAAAATCATTTCCGTCTTGTCCGCCACTTCTTTGGTGCTCTGCCTTATCTTGCCCGACATCTTGGCGTTCTGCCGCCACCTCCATGAAGAAAAATCCACCCCCCATCAGCAGTACGCGGATTTTTTTTGAGAGAAGCCGGCGCCGAAAGTCCGTTTGTAAAATCAGCAATGAAACTTTTAGTTGTCTGCGCGTTCCGCCAGCGGCTCCCTACCGGTTGTTTGCGCGGAATTCCCTTGCAATATCCCGCTTGACATCACGATCCCGTATGTCCGCCCGCTTGTCAAAAGATTTCTTGCCTTTGCATAATCCTAATTCCACTTTAACCCTGCCTTTCTTGAAATAAAACGAGAGCGGAATAAGGGTGAAGCCCTTTTCTTCAACCTTGCGGCGTATGCGCTTTATTTCCGCCTTATGGAGCAACAGCCTCTTTTTTCGCGCCGGATCGTGGTTAAAGATCGAGGAAAAGGGATTCTCGGCGACAACAAGAGAGCGAAGCCATATTTCCTGGTCAACAACCTCGGCCCATGCGTCAGGAAAGGAAATCTTGCCTTCCCGAAATGATTTCACCTCGGTACCGAGCAACTCTATGCCGCACTCGTAGCGTTCATCAACCGCATAATTATAAAAAGCCTTGCGATTTACCGCGATGGTCTTTACGCCTTCATTGCCCTCACTCATAGTTCATCCCTTTTTTGGCGATGACCGGTCTGAAAGACACAAAAGGAACGCAGAAATCAGGCGGCAGGGAACCGCGGCTTTCCGGCTTCATGTATTTGCCGCCGCGTACGGACCGCTCCGGCGAGCCGACGGCCGCTATGCTTTCGCTTTTCGCCGAAATCGCGTTAAGCGGCGCGTAATAATCCTCGCACCACACGGCAGGGGCGCTCCCCGGTTGCATCGCGTGAAGCAAATCGTTGGCGGCGGCGTATTCCCACTCCCGCTCATAGGGAAGACGCGCCTCACGATCCGCGTCCCCCAAAAAAGCGGAGAGCCATACGCAGTACGCCTTTGCCGCATACCACGACACATTGGTTACGAACGCCCCGGTTCCGCCGTCTTCTTCAAGGTAGTCTTCGGTGGCAAAGCCCCGCGATACAAGACTGGCGGCGTTTTCCTTTTTCCATTCAGGATTCGCGGCGAGAAACGCTTCCCACGACTCCGGCGACACCTCCGCCGCGATGCTGAACTCTTCTATAGTAAAGATGCGGTTGCCCCGGGACAGCGTTCCTTTTGGAATCGTGTAAAAGACCGCGCCGTTGACCGGGGCGGTTCCCTCCGCGCCATTGCTCGAGGACGGGTCTTGCGCAACGCCCGGCGCGACGCTTCCATCGGCGGCCTGCTTTTTATACCATGCGGAACCGGTAACAAAGGACGCCAGGTCCGGCGGTAGAAGAGCCGCGAGCGCCGCCGCAGAATCAGGGTTTTTGGAAAGAAAAGAAAGCATATCGTGAGCGGAAGAAACCAGCGTAAGCGGGGAAGGAGGGATCCCCGCGTTGTCAATCAGGTATTTTGAGCGAACAAGATCGCGCGCGCCCGCGCCGGTGGACGCAAAACGGGCCGCCGCCTCCAGCGTGTCGTTCATCGCGGATAACACGGCGGCATTCTCCCTCGCGGCAAACGCCGCGCGATAGGCGGCTTCGGAAAGGGAAAGCGGTATCTGGTAGATCGCAGTCGGCTCTCCAGCAAAAGACCACGCGGCGTATTCGGCGGCTCCCTGATTAAGAACAGCCGCCGGATCGGGCGCTTCGAGCGTCGCCGTTATCAGCGTCTTTTGGGGGAAGAAAAGGGAAGCAAACACGCCCCCCGTAACATCAATTTCGTCCCGCCACTCGGTGAATGAGGGAAGGCTTATTGCTATGCGACGCTTTCCCCTCGGGACAAAGACCTCGGCGGGCGTCGCCGCCCGGTACACGCCGTCAACCCATATCGCGGCGCCTTCCGGTTTAGTCGTGACAACCAAAAGGCCGCCCGGATTCTTCAGGCCGGGATAGAGAAGGATAAAAAAAAGCGCCACAAGAATGGCAAGCCCATAGAGACCGGCAAGATATACTCCCGGACGTACGCCGAACAGGGGTTTTAAACGTACCTGATCTTCCGGCAGGCGTTCAACTTTTTTGTTCCCAATGCGTCCAAATATTCCAAACATGAAGCAAGTATACTAAAGAAGGAAGCGTTTTACAAGGCCGCCGCAGTGAGACATCGAAAAAGTAACCCAAATTAATGCGGACTATCCGGCAGCGACAGCTATCGGAGGTCAACACGGGGCTGCGTATGAACGAACGAAAAGCGGTAACGCGGGAAACCCGAGGAGCGTACCTCAAGGCAGGCAAAAAGGAAAAAGGCTTGATACTGCACCGGTACGTCCGGCTCACCGGCTATAACCGGAAGCCCGCCGTCCGTGTCCTGGCGAAGCCCGCCGCCGGCAAGACCGGCATAGACGGGGAAACGGTCGTTTGCAAAGAGGAAAAAAACAAGGCCTAAAAACCGGCCGGGCAAACCGCTCTACACCCGGGAAACCGTTGCCCGTATCGAAGCCGTCCGGCGGTTTTACCGGTATAAGTGCGGGGCCTGTCTGGCGGAGCCCATCAGGCAAAACATTGACTTCCTCGCGGCAAGCCATAGGCCGGACTTGCGCCTCGCCCCGGACATACGCGCCCGGCCGCCGGCCGTATCGGGACGGCGGCCGGGCCGCCTCCTGAAACCCGCCGGGGACGCTTTGCCGCTCCGCGGGCATATACGGAACCACAAGCGCCGCCGCCCTCCTCAAAAAAATCCCCGTCCGGGCCCGATACACCGGCGCGGAGCGTTCCGCCCCCGGGTTTTGCCGGGCCGACACGGTTCGTCACTGCGGCGGCGCCGGTTCGGGGGAATTTGCGGCCCTTCGGCCCGGCCCCACCCTAGCGGCAGGAGTGTCGAGCGTGTAGCCGCTTGCCGATAGAAACTGCGCCAGCACGTTTTTTCGTTATTGTGTATCGGCGCGGGATACATCGATGCGCTCAAGCGGCGGCGCTCGCGCCGCTTGAGCTTCCCCTGAAGGGACGGACAATAACCGGGTCACGCCGATGGCCGGACGGACAAAAAGCATAGCGGGAACAGAGGCGCTGACCGTTGTTGCCGATGCGGGATACGGCAGCGCACAGGATATAGTTGAGAGCATGGCTCATGGAACCGCGCCGCATAGAGCGGGAACGGATTTTGACGTCCGCGTTCCGGCCCCGGAGTCCGG
>JAITAW010000045.1 GCA_031283905.1 Treponema sp.
CTCCAGCATCCCACGGCTAAAGCCGCCGGAACCGCCGCTGTTTATATTCGGAAATACCTTTATCTTATCGCTCGGCATACCGCCCAGCGTTTTGCCGTTATCCGCTATGTATACCCTCAGCTTGTTATGCAGCATTGACGCCGTATCTGAAAACACCTGCCGGTTCAGCATTTCCATATTGTTTTTTATATAGTCTTCCCGTTTATACGTGCAGATGCATACGGCTATATGTACGTCGGGAAGTTTTTCCTCTTCTATTTCCGTACAGTATGCGCCGCCGTAAAACACTCCGGTTTCAAAGGGCGTTATTTTGAACGACACGATCCCTTTCGCAGGGCATGGCGGATACGTAAAAACAAATTCCTCAACATCTGTTGACGATACTTTTGTTGAGCTTAATACATACTCCGTTACTCTTTCCCCTCTTAATTCCAATCGGACAAGCGTTACCTCAAACGTTCCCTGAAGTCTCAACTTCAAAGAAAGGTTATCAAGTACGGTATACTTCCTCCATTTCTCATAAGAGAACGAATTAAATAACGTATCAAAAAACGCTTTTCTTCTTTTATTGAATACCAGCCGTTTGTTTATACTATCCAGAATGCAATATTTATCATCGTACCAGATATATAAAAGCTCTTCATTTTCCCCTTCTCTTGGAAACTGTAAATTTTGCACTATCATTTTCATCTCCTCTTTTTGCAAACGAGCCGCCCTTAATCAACTTTGTTATACCGGCGCCCGTTTGCGCGCGCCTAAAAGCACCGCTCCCCGGCGCACAACCAAACGAAACCCGCCATATGGCGGAGATTACACTGACTACGGCACGATGGCGGACGCCACGGGTCCCCACTGCCCCGTCTCCCCCTTCTGGTTTTCATACCGGCTGCATACGTACACCGTCATGCCCCCTTCGGACGCCTCAAAGGTGATCGCCTCCTTTCTCCGGCGCGTAAACCGGTAGTGCTTCAGTACTTCCCCATCGCTCGGCGGCTTCATCAGGTAGTGTTTCGCGGACGCCGCCTGTTCCAGCGTCGCCCCTCCCTGGGGCATGATCCCCACGTAGACCGCGTACCCGTAATCATCGCTGTTCAGCGGCTCCGCGCCCGCGAGGGGTCCCAGGTGGAGCGTCAGCGCGTGAGGCCCTCCCGGATAGCTTATGGTTACGCCCGGCACGCCGCTCGGAGGCTGCGAGGGAGTCGAGTGTTCGTCCTTCGGTCTGAAACCCAGGGCGGCCCAGTCCGCGGCGGTGAGCGGCGGGATTTTGAAGTACCGGTCCCGGAAAAACCGCATCTTCGCCTTCAGCGTGTCGAACGCTTCCCCGCACCGCACCGTGATCACGTGCGTGCGTTCTGCGGTATCCATCGCCTGCTGTAATAACGCTCCCGCGTTCCCGTACAAGGTTTGGTATTCCGTATACTGGTCCTCGGGGATTCCCCACGCCGTGCGCCGCTCCCCGGTCAGGTACGTAATCTGCTCATGCGCCATAGCCACAATCTTCGCGCGGGACGGCGGCATCCAATCACTTGGTAGTCCCATATAATTCTCCTTAAAGTGTGT
The DNA here is from genome assembly GCA_031283905.1 of Treponema sp. Taxonomy (GTDB): domain Bacteria; phylum Spirochaetota; class Spirochaetia; order Treponematales; family Breznakiellaceae; genus JAIRKH01. Next base: position 1,561 of record JAITAW010000045.1, read on the forward strand.
ATTCATTTCCCGAAACCACGGGCGGTGGGCTTTTCCAAAAACCTGTTTTGGAAAAAGTTTGCATATAAAAACATCCGCCTTGCTAAAGACGGGAAATGGCAGTAATGAAAGAAAACGGCGCGGGACGCGCGGATCACGTCCCGTGGCAGCCTCAGCGTTCAAGTCCATAGGAGAAACTTTTAACTCCATAGGGGAAACTTTTAACTCCATAGGGGAAACTTTTAAATCCGCAGGGGAAACTTTCAACCCCACAGGGGAAACTTTTAACTCCATAGGGGAAACTTTCAAGTCCGCAGGGGAAACTTTCAAGTCCGCAGAGGAAACTTTCAAGTCCGCAGAGGAAACTTTCAAGTCCGCAGAGGAAACTTTCAAGTCCGCTCCCGCAACGGTCAACACGGCAGTTACGGCTGTCAATGCCGCGTCCGCGCCTTCCAGAACGGCTACATTCAAGCACGGACCGTTTTCTTGAGGATACCGCGCCGCTTTGAGCGCGGATATTTTGTATAGGGTATGTACTTGTACGGGGACTAAGCCGATGCGGGGGGGGGGGGGGGTAAAGCGCCGCTTCGGGAGGAACCCGCCCGTACGGCAGAGGCGGCGTCAACGCGGCGAATACATGGCGCATTGGCGCAGTACACACTTTCCGTCATAACGAGTTCCTTTTGCTTTAATAACCCCGCTTTCGTGCGCATGACGGTTGTTATACCATATGGCAGATTTTCTGTCAAGAGGAAAAATACGCGCCGCGTATCGCGCGTTCGAAGCGCGGGGCAGCCGAAACGCGGGAGCCGGACCCTCCGTATGCCCGGAGCGGGTTTCTATGCTCTTGCCGGCGGTTACGCGGAACAAAACAAGGGGTGGAATACCGGCGGCCAGAACCTATGGAAAAGGCTGAAAAAACAATCTGAAACGCCTTCGGCGCTCAACGGTTATCCCTCATATATAAAAACCTTCGCCGCTTATCCCGGTTCTCCGGCTTTAGCCCCGTCTCGTTGCCGGATCCGCAAGCCTCGCCGCCAAATCCGCGCATTCCGTTAGATTCCATTTGCCCCGCGGACCACGCGCAACAAGACGCTTTATAAAAATTTTGGATTGAAACTTCATCTCTGATCCGCTATACTTATCGCATGTCTGCCGATCCAAAACACCCTCTGATTGTTCAAAGCGACAAAACCCTCCTGCTGGATGTACACGCCGAGCAAGCGGAGGCGGCGCGTTCCTCCATTATGCCGTTTGCGGAACTGGAAAAGTCTCCTGAACACATACACACCTACCGCATTACGCCGCTTTCCCTGTGGAACGCCGCGAGCGCGGGGATTTCGGCGGCGCATATCGTGGACACGCTTGAAAGGTGGACGCGCTATCCCATACCGCAAGGCATTGCGCGGGGTTTTGCGGACACAATTGAGCGGTATGGAAAAATCCGTCTTGTCGCCGCAGACGCCGATGAATTGCTGCTTGTTTCCGATGACGCGGCGGTTATGGCGGAAATAGCCGCCTCAAAACAACTTGGCAAATACCTTGCCAAAACGGAAGAGGGCTTCTCGTTGCGGCTTACCGACCGGGGCAGCGTAAAACGGGAACTTATCAAGCTGGGCTGGCCCCTGAAGGATGAAGCGCCGTTGCGCGATGGAGAGCCGCTTGCGGTGCGGCTGCGCGGCGACACGCTTTCCGGCGCGGCTTTTACGGCGCGGGATTACCAGAAAGAAGCGGTCCGCGCCGTGCTGGGGGACGGCGCTCCGGGCGCCGGATACGGCGTTGTGGCGCTGCCGTGCGGCGCCGGAAAAACCATCGTCGGCATACAGCTCATGGCGGAGCTTAATACGAATACGCTCATACTCACCGCCAATACCGCGGCGGTGCACCAATGGATAACCGAACTTCTGGACAAGACGGAACTCACAAAGGAACAGATCGCGGAGTATACCGGCGATTCCAAGCGGACCGCGCCGGTTACGGTTGCCACTTACCAGATACTCACCTGGAGGGCGGACAAAACTGCGGATTTCCCGCATTTCAAATTGTTCCGCGCCCGCGCTTGGGGGCTTGTCATCTATGATGAGGTGCATCTGCTTCCGGCGCCGGTTTTTCGGATTACGGCGGAATTGCAGGCGGTCAGGCGGCTTGGATTGACCGCGACGCTGGTGCGGGAGGATCATGAGGAGGACGCGGTTTTCAGCCTTGTGGGTCCGAAACGCTACGATATACCGTGGAAAGACCTTGAGGCAAAGGGCTGGATAGCCGAGGCTCTCTGCGTGGAAATCCGCGTGAAACTGCCGGAAGAGCTTAAAATCCCCTATGCCGTCGCCTCAATGAGGGACAAGCGCCGCATCGCAAGCGAAAATCCGCGTAAAGATACGGTTGTACAACAGCTTGTCGAACTCCACGCGGAAGAGCGTATTCTTGTCATCGGGCAATATATAAGGCAACTTGAAATTCTCGCCCGCCTCCTGAAAGCGCCGGGCATCACCGGAAAAACGCCCAACGCGGAGCGGGAAAAGATATATGACGCCTTTAGGAGCGGGGAAGTTACTGTCATTGTGGTGTCAAAGGTGGCGAATTTCGCCATAGACTTGCCCGATGCGTCAATGCTGATACAGGTCTCCGGCTCTTTCGGGTCCCGCCAGGAAGAGGCGCAACGGTTGGGGAGGATCCTTCGTCCCAAAAAGCGGAATTCACTATTCTACACGCTGGTTTCACAGTATACTGTAGAAGAAGAATATGCGGCTAACCGCCAGAAGTTTTTAGCCGAACAGGGCTACAAATACGGCATCCAGCAATGGGAATGAAAAAACGGTGAGTAAAGGAAAAAACGCCTTCCCGCCCTGGGGCGCGGCATTGGCCTCACTGTAAATGAAAAAAATGGAAAAAATGAAAAACAGGAAGCGATGAAAAAAAAATGAATCCGCCGGCCGGAGATATACAGGCGTGGGAAACCGCCCTTTTAACATTGCCCGAAGAATTTTTCTTTTCTCTGGTCAGGAGCGTATTCGGAAGCATCAAAACGCCTTTCTCCAAGCAGCGTCTTGTTGACGATCTGAAAGCCTTCCTTTCCAATGAGGAAAACCGGAAGGCGCTCGAAGCCTATATTGATGAGAAAGACGCGCTTCTCATAGCGAGCGTTGCGCTTTTGGAAAATCCGACCGAACAGGAGCTTGCTGATTTTATCGGCGGGGAATTGACCGGAAATATCCATGCTTTTCTTATTAATATGGAAGAGCGGCTGATTGTATACCGGTTTAAGAAGGACAGAATAGCGTACATCGCGCTCAACCCGCTGTTGGAGGGCGTTCTAGGCAAATTCACCGGGAATACGCGGCGGCTTTTCCCCAGCGTCAGCCGCGTTAGTCAGAGGGGGGAGCCGGAAACCTGCCTGCCCGTTATTGACGACCGGTTTATCGCCGCAAGCTTTTCTTTTGCGCTGGAAAAAGAGGGCGCGTCCAGGAACGGATGCGGGACGCGGAAAAACAGCGCGCGTAAAACGGGCTTTCCCCACGCCGCGCAGTACTGTACCGGCGCGTTGCGGGTTCTGGAGCTTCTCAACGCGGACGATACCAAAACGGAAGACAAATTGCGCGTCAACGGGTGGAATGTGGAACGTTTTGGGAAGCTCTCCCCCCGTGAACGGCTCGAATACTATATAACCGGCGTGTATCTATACCAGTATAAAACCGGTTCGCTCTGGCAGCGCTTCAATGAATTCAGCGCCTTTCATCATGGACAGATCAAAACCATTGCGGCTTTTGTGCATCAGTTTCTGGATTTTTTTGACGATGCCCGCCGGTATCCGCAGATTACCTTGCAGCGGATCGCCATCCTTTTGAGGCGCAGAGGGCTTGGCGCGGATCAGGACCTGTCTGTGTCCTTGCCCAATCTTGAGTCGCTGCTTCTCTGCCTTGAAACGATGGGCATACTTATCTCGGACGACTCGTTGTTGCGGCGGATCAATCCGGTTGTTTTTAGGGAATTGCGGCGCTCGCGGAAAAAGGACGCGGATTGCGCGTCAGGCGGCGACTGCGCCGTTGGCGAAAGTCCGGGCTGTGAGCCGCAAACCGTTCTGACTATGGACGCGGATTTTTCCTGCATCCTTTATCCGGGCATGGACTTTACCGATGCGTTCAATCTCGCCCTTTTTTCAGAAGTCCGTGAAATGGGCGCGGCGGTCAGATTTGAGTTGACCCGCGAGTCCGTTGTACGGGGTTTTGATCGCGGCATAAGCGCGGACGCCATGATCCGGTTGTTAGACAGGCTTTCGGGCGGCCAGACAAGTCAAAATGTACGGTACTGTCTCAATGATTGGGAAAGCAGGCGCCGCTCCGTATCCCTGCATCAAGGCTTGGTGCTTTGCCTGGATGAAGAGCGGCGCTACCTTGCGGAGATTGAGCCGTTTTCCCGTTTCATCACCCAGACTTTGGCGCCGGGCGTTTATCTGCTGTACGGCATTGAGAGATCGGAAGCGCTCAATGCCTTGCGGCATGTCGGCGTTGATATTGTCGCTCAAAACAGGCGAAGCGTATCCGGCGGCGCGAGCGGCGTTTCCGGCGCGTTTGCTTCGGATAATTATGAGATGCGGTTCCCCGCTCTTGTGTCGAGCGATCTTTCTCACCTCGTTACCGGAGGAACGGAAGCGCAAGAAGAAGAACTCCCCCTGCAGCCGGAACAGGCCGCGCTGTACCTGGATCATTTCCACCGCGTGTTGAGCAATTCCGCGATTCCAAGATCAAAACAGGAAGAACTCAAAGTCCATATTGAGAACCGCCTTATACTGAACGAGGAACAGTTGTCAGAAGACTGCGTTTCTTATAAAAGAATGGAAGTGCGCCTGCTTGATCAGGTGGGAAAGATCAGCATTATACGGGACGCCGTTATTGCAAGGGCTACGGTTGATGTCCGCTGGATAAACATGGACAAAAACAGGGGAAAAGACGGGCAGGGCGGACATGAGCGCCACGCCGCCGGCATACCCAGAAAACTGGAAAAATCAGAAGGCAAGTACATGCTGGTTCTGGAAACGCAAGAAGAGGAGATAACCATTCCGTTGCGGAAAATCCTCTACATTAGAAAAATCAAGAAATCTATTTTTGAGTAGGAAGAAATTATGCCATTACTATCATTTTCAAGCCAGCAGTCGCTGGTTAAGGATCAGGCGAAACTAGCCGTACTCATCGATGCGGACAACGCCCAATCGGTGAGCATTGAAGGACTTCTGGATGAGGTCGCCAAATATGGAGTTGCGAGCATCAAACGGATATACGGAGACTGGACCAGCGTCTATCTCCGCTCATGGAAGGACAAGCTGTTGGAATACGCCATTCAGCCCATTCAACAGTTTTC
>JAITAW010000255.1 GCA_031283905.1 Treponema sp.
TCAGCGGCGATATTAGTATCCCGTATGCGTGATTCGGCGCTTTGCAAGTTTTCCGCGCCAATTTGAACGCCGACGGTAGCCAATTCAAGCCTGTTTTGGAAGCCTCCAAGATCAGCGCGTTGTTTGGAAACTATGTACAACGCATCATCCAGCGTCTTAATAGCATCGTTCGCGTCATCTATGGATGTAAGCTTAATGCTTTCAATACCAAGCGCCCGCGTGTTCATGTTTTCCACATAAAACCGCTCATTCTGTTTTTCATTAGCGCCCACTTGAATCTGCATAACTGTTGACGATTCCCTACCGAATGCGCCGGTTAAAAGCGCCATCCCATTAAATTGGGCATGAGACGCGATCCGGTCTATTTCATCAACGAGTTGGGAAACTTCAACTTGAATCTGCTCACGGTCATCCTCGGTGTAAATGCCGTTCGCCGCCTGTACGGAAAGATCTCTCAGCCGGTGCAGTATATCCTGTGTTTCCTGAAGGTAACCCTCGGTTGTCTGGATAAAAGACACGCCGTTCTGGATGTTTCTGTCCGCCTGATTCAGTCCGCGTATCTGACTTCGGAGTTTCTCGGAAACCGCAAGTCCCGCCGCATCATCAGCGGCTCTGTTTATCCGCTCTCCCGAACTGAGTTTCTCAATATTGCCGGTTATCTGATTTTGTACAATACCTAATGAACGGTCAACGAATTGAGCGCTTAAATTATGATTTATTACCATTTATTCCTCCCAGCAATAACAAAAAGGATCGCCTGTCAATTTCCACTTAGCTGGACGAACAACAACCGGCTAATCCGGCCGTTTATTCGTTTGACAAACGATCCTTCATGCATTGCATACACTCCACTCTTCATGTAGACTCGTGCGGCTCCGCCATGGAGACGGAACCGCACGAGAAGGCTATGCTACCCGGTTACTGAAGCAGTGAAAGAACAGAATTGGACCTCTGATTTGCCTGGGCAAGCATTGCAGTGCCGGACTGTGACAAAATCTGGTTCTTGGTGTAAGCAACAGTCTCTGCGGCAATGTTGGTGTCGCGGATGCGGGATTCAGACGCCTGAAGGTTTTCCGCGCCGATGTCAATGCCGCGAATGGCATGTTCCAGACGATTCTGGTATGCGCCGAGATCGGCCCGCTGCTTGCTGATGATCTTGAGTGCGTTGTCAAAAGTGCCGATAGCGGTATTTGCCTCATCCGCGCTCTGGAGAGAAACGGGTCCCTGATCGCCGCCGATGCCAAGTGACCCTGCGCTTATCTCACCAATAAAGAGCTGCTCGCGCTGATCCATGTTGGCACCGATGTGGAGATACAAGGCTTCCGTACCGCCTTCCTGGGCATACCGTCCGGTAAGCATGTTCAAACCATTAAACTGGGCATGAGAAGCAATGCGATTCACTTCGTCAACAAGCTGGGATACTTCCACCTGAATTTGTTCGCGATCTTCAGCGGTATAAACGCCGTTGGCGCTCTGAACACCGAGCTCGCGGAGGCGCTGCACAATGTCTTGGGTTTCCTGCAGGTAGCCTTCAGTTACCTGAATGAAGGAAATGCCGTCCAAGGCATTGGCGGATGCGCGATTCAAACCGCGGATCTGACTACGAAGTTTTTCGGAAACAGCGAGACCGGAAGCATCATCGCCAGCGCGGTTAATGCGAAGACCGGAAGAAAGTTTCTCGATGTTTTTGTTAATAGAAGTTTGGGTAATACCCAGAGAGCGATCAGCGAACTGAGCGCTTAAGTTGTGGTTGATGATCATAATCATCCTCCCTGAAAGAATATGCCGACAGCATCCGTGCAACCGGCAGGGATTAAGACCAAAGGTCTTGTATAGTCCCTTATGTTATAAATATAACATTACTAGATTTTTTTTGCAAGTCGTCTATTTAATTTTTTTTGTTTTTTTTGCGAATTTTGTGCGCCGAAGGACTAACGCCATCTCTTTGCCGCCAGTGTTGTGTCTGTACACTCCGATAAAGCGGTTAGGTAGAAAATGAATAATGGTGAAGAAAAAACGGCATCTGCCCCACGCCAGCTTACGGCGTTTGCTCCGTTGCGCAAGTCTACGATACATCTACAAAACGGACAATGTTGGTCATTACCAGCACCACGCTGATGACGTTTAACATCAATACGTTTGTATACGGACGGACTTGTACCGGGCGGCTTTACCGGCCTTACACTGCTTATTCTGGAGGTTTTCGAGTAGTTTTTCCTACACCAGCCTTTCGGCGTTGTACTCTCCCTATTAAACACGGAGTCAGATGCGGTCTGTTTCAAACTCACAAGAAGGCGTTTCACTTTGCTCTCCGTGCTGATAGCGGTTGTCCACGGATTTCTGACGGGCTTGAGCCGAAACTGTTTATTCGAGCTTATCCAACTACATGATCCTCTGCTTTCGGCGGCATTTTGAAGCGATGTCGATAAGCCTGTGTCTGTTCGCCGATGCCACGAACGGAGGCACGGATTTTATCGCCATGTTTATTCGCAATAGATCCCACTGCGAATAAATAGAAACTTTTACAAGCCGCCCAAAGATTAACGGTACCGATGGCCTTGCGTGTTTTTTATATACACGCAAGACGCTTGCTCCAAAAAGAAGCGCATTGCCTTTAACCGTCGGCTTATAGTATACTGATTGTGTGAACAACGCCTTATCCGCATACAAAAACTGCCGTCTCTGTCCCCGCAGATGCGGCGTTGACCGTTTGGCTGGAAAAGAAGGCTTTTGCGGAGAGACCGCAACGCTTCGTATTGCCGCCGTATCCATTCACCGGGGAGAAGAACCGCCTGTTACAGGAGCCTGTGGTTCCGGCGCCGTCTTCGTGAGCGGCTGCGCTCTCCAGTGCGCATTTTGTCAGAATTATCAGATTTCTCAACAAGGTATGGGCAAAGCAACGACCGAAGCTGAATTTGCGCGAATATGTCTTGCGCTCCAAGAAAAAAACGCGGAAAACATCAACATCGTCACTGGAAGCCACGCGGCGCCATCTCTTGCCGCCGGAATAAGAGCCGCCCGAAAACAGGGATTGGCCATTCCGGTCATGTGGAATTCTTCCGCATATGAAACGCTCGAATCTCTGTCTCTGCTTGAAGATGTGATCGATGCGTATTTGCCGGACTTGAAGACCCTTGATTCCGCAATAGCGGAGCGCTTTTTCAAAGCGGCTGGCTACGGCGAGGCGGCAGCCGCCGCAATAAAAAGAATGCTGGAATTTCGTGACCTCCGCTATGAAGGCGCCGTTCTGCGCTCAGGCGTCATTATACGGCACCTTGTGGTACCCGGACACCTTGGCGCTACGCGGGATGTCCTTCGCTGGTTTGCGGAAAATGTCATGGGAAAAGGCTTGCTTTCGCTTATGACGCAGTACACGCCGGTCCGCAACGGGGATATACCCAACCGCTCCGTAAACGATGCGGAATACGAGACTGTTCTCGGCTGGCTTGACGAATTCGGCATAGAAGACGGTTTTTATCAGGAATTGACGCCGGACATGTCCGCGAACAGCGAGTGGCTGCCTGATTTTAACCGCGTCAATTCTTTTCCTTCGAAACTGTCAACGCCGGTCTGGCACTGGCGCACGGGGTTTGTGTGAACGCACAGGTGCAAGCGTTTGCAAGGTTGTCCCCGTAACGCCGCCCCTCATGCCCGCTTAAACCGTATCTCGCAGAGTCCGTCACCTTTCGCAATGGTCTTTTGCAGATCAAGGACGCAACCGAAGCTCTCCGCTATGCCGCGGTCGCCCCACATAGCGAAATCACAGAGCCGCGTCATGTCTTCCACGGAGCAACCCTGCTTTTGCCATGCGTTGACCAGCGGGCAGTAGTGAAAATCAACGTCAAAATTGTCATCCGTTACGCGCCGGATTTTCATTTCAAAAATGAGTCTTCCGGGCAAACCGAAGAGTTTCTTCCGCAAGGTTTTAAGGCTCGGTTTTCCGGTGCCGGTACTTGCCGCAATTTCAGCTATAACTCCTCCCTGAAAAAGCCCGCAACGGCGAATGGCGTTAGGCGCAAAGGATTCAGGGGCAAAGCCTTTTTTCTTCGCTTCATCGCACAAAAGGTAGAGCCACAAAGCCCTATGTTCAAAAAAGTTCCGTAATTGCCGTATCAGCCACGATTTGTTTTTAGGTTCATTTTTAACGGTCATACATCCTCCCCGGCAATGTTGCGCATTGCCGCTGGCATTTTGCCACTACACATGAATTCCAATCGCTTCCCGAATCGAATCCACCAGCGTCTTCCTGCCTTGTATTCTCCCCACCATGCCGGGCAGTTCTACAATGAGGGGGTATTGGGCGCCGATCTGCCAGTCAATAAGTCTCTCGCCAAGCCAGTCCGCGACTTCCTGGGTCAAGATGAGGATGCGGCAACCCTCAGTGGGAACAACCGTATTTGTAACCTCATCAAAACCATCGGTAACGCGCCGAAATACGCGGCGGGCTTCCTCTTCGTTATTGGCGGCTATGCCGTCAATACCTACAAATTTGAAGCCCGTAACCAACTCAGGGTCGCCGATGAAAAAATAGTCCACGGCGGCGGCTACAGAATGAGTATGAGCAACCCGACCAGAAAGCCCCACAGACAGATACCCTCCGCAAGACCGACAAAAGGCATGGCTTTCCCCGAAAGCTCGGCGTTCTCACTCATCGCGCCCATTGCCGCGGCTCCGATTTGACCAACCGCAAGACCACCGCCAAGACAGGCGATACCCACCGCGACCGCCGCCGCGATGTACTTAATCGCCGAACCAGATTCTTGCTCCGCCGTCGCTTCTTCCTGGGCAAACGAAAACACCCCGGCACAAGCAAACAGAACAAATGCAATAACAATCATTTTACATTTCATACAATTCCTCCTTAAAGGTATCAGATATTTATTCGCAGTGGAGACTCGTACCTCCCCCCTAAAAGACGATCCTTTAGGGGCGGTTGAAATTGGCAACGCCAATAAAAAAGACTCCACAATTAACAAGTTTTTTACAGCCGAACCGAGGTCTCGCCGAATCCTCGTCAGACAACGCCATATCCCGCCCTTTAGGATTACCTTTCAGGGCGGGGAGGTTCATTCCTTACGAAACCTGAACGGAGCGAATCGTACGCCGGTTTCGGTAAAGAATTTACTGAAAAATTCGTAATATTGAAGACGTGTAACCTGAATAGCCACGATCATCCCCTCAAGTACGATGATGATTCCGTTTCCAAAAATGATGATGACCAGTGAAAACACGGGTCCGAATGATGACCCTCGCGCCACAATATCGGCCATAGTAAAAGTAATGAACGATAAAACCGCATGGGACAGCGCGAAAGCTCCCACACGGAGGAAACTGACGCTGTTCGAGATATAACTGGAAAGCGTCTCAAGAATCTCTACGATCCCTTCTATGATAAAAACCATAAGCCCTTCTTTGAGTATAGGGCGTTCGCCGGAAATAAGTCGCCCCAACGCATCGCCAAAAAAGATGCCCAAAAGCGGGATTACAAGGCATGGTATATCGAACCAACGCAGTCTATCATTCAGGATGAGCCTCACCGCTATGCCGATGACGTACCAGAAGAACACCACGCCGGCAATTCCTGTTTTTGAAAAGAATGCTTTTTCGTAATTCTTTTTGCTCAACTGATTTATGATGTTAAAAATGAGTCCTGTGGAGTTGAGCACCACGCCCAGCGCCAGTGTGAAACCGAAGAAATAAAAGAGTTTGTCAAGGCTCCCCTTCTCAGGCATGAGGCGCAAAATTTTTGGAACGGCGCCCCAGCCGAAATATGCGCCGATAGGCGTATCGGCAAGAAAGCCGGTGACAGCAAGGGTGGGCGCTTCCAAAAGCGTCTCATTCGAGAACACCACGCCATACAAAAGTCCCATGATCATTGAAGAAGCGCCCACCGCGACAAGAGGTCCGCCAAAGTTTTTATAACTCCGCATGAATTTAGAGTTCTTTTGCAAAAGAATACCCGTGAGCAACAATACAAGCCCCTGCCCCACATCGCCGAACATGATGCCGAAAAGCAGGGTAAAGAACACGGCCACAAACGAGGTGGGATCTATCGCGCCATAAAGCGGCGCACCATAGGAGAAGACAAGCGGCTCAAAGCTCTTCACGAATTTGCCGTGGCTCAAGGCGGTAGGAACTTTCTCGCTTCCGTCCCGTACCGAAGGCACCTCCTCCGGATTCAGGGTGCGGATACCGATTCTACCGGACGTAATCGCAACAAGCTCTGCGGCAATGGCATTCAGACTATCCGCAGGCACCCAGCCCGTTAGAAGGTACGTGCTTTTCGTAGCAACGAGTTTTTGTTTCACCTGTTCCGTGACATTTGACATGGCGTAGGAAGCGGAAAGCGAGAGAAGGGAGAATCTATATCCATCGAGCAGTTTGTTCTTTTCTTCGGTTATGGCGTCTATGTCGCTTTCCATAAGCTTTTGCCGCGCTTCAAGGCTTGCAAGCAACTCCGCAGGTATGCCAAGATAGTCTTTCGGAATGGCGATGGGCGTGAACGATCGTTTTTTAAGCTCGGAATCCAAGGCAAAACGCCCAATGCGGGAAGACGCCGCAAGTATTCTGTCGTTATCCAGCGGGATGATCGCCGCCCTGTCTGAGAGATTTTTCCTGACTTCGGCCTGCCCCCTCATGTCAAGGCGTCCGATGCGCAACGTAAGGTAAGAAAGCTGATCCAACTCCGAGAACGGCGCGTTGAGCGTCGCAAACGCCTTCGCCTCGGTCAGAGCGCTTTCCAGTTTCTGTTTCTCGTTTTTTTCTTCGGCTTCACGGGTACGCAAACCGAGTACATGGGAGCAGATTTTTCCGCGCAAGACTTCATCGTCCGCAGTCGGGAGACGGCTTGTCTCATACGGTTCTGCCGGCAATTCCAGACCAAGGTACGCGGCCGCTTCTCTGATTTCTTCAAGTTTTTCTTCTATATCATCGGCTTTCTTTTTTTCATTTTCTTCTAATTGCCGAAATTCTTCCAATTTTTCAGGACTTTCAAGCCTCTGATCCTGTATCACCGCTTGTTCTTCGCGCTGTTCAGTGAACTGCATGAGGCTTTGCCTGCCCAAATATTCGACAACCGCGTCAATGTCTTTTTCAAGCGCCGTAAGTTCCACGAGCTTCATTTTTCGGGGCATAATCATGACGCCACCCCCAAAAGCCTCAACGTTTCACGGCAGGGCAATCCAAAGTCGAATCCTTCGGCGATACTGGTGAGAAGATCTTCTTCGGATTGTTTAAGACGTATAAAACAGAATGTGGGAAGAAGCGAAAAAGGTTTGGCATGAAAATTTTTATAGGCGCATTTGTAAAGATGCCGGGAAGCCTTGTTTTGAAAATAGCGAGGGTCTATCGTCCAATATGAAGAAGACGGCGTTGTTAT
>JAITAW010000268.1 GCA_031283905.1 Treponema sp.
AACAGCGTATAACAGGCCTGTTTACGCTTCGCCGCAGTAGCGGCTCGGGGTTTCGTTCGCCTAGGTCATTTCGCTACGCTCCATTCCCACGGCTCACTACACCCACAGTTTGCCAGCCCTGATCTTGCTTCGCAAGCCCTTCCGGGCCGCCAAACCGTTCCTTACAGCCGGAACGTTATGCGACATAGGGCTGAAAATATTTGAAAAATACTTTGAAATATATTGACATAAAACATTTTTGATAGTATACTATAAACAATAGAGGTAATATTTATGGACAACATTATTTTCTATTTTACTGGAACCGGAAACAGCTTAAAGGTCGCAAAAACAATCTCAAAGGAACTTGACAATGCGGAAATTGTTTCAATGAATAAATTGGAAAAATGTAATCTATCAAAACAATATGGTACCATTGGTTTTGTTTATCCCGTGTATTACTGGGGAATGCCAAACATCGTGAGGAATTTTGTTGAAAAGCTTGATCTGACCAATAATCGTGAAACATATTTTTATGGTGTAGCAACATTTGGCGGTTTGGCTGGTAATGGTATTTCTCAATTAAATGATTTATTAATAAATAGACATAATATAAAATTAAATTATGGTCAAAAGATAAAGATGTTCGCAAATTATATTGTTGCCTATAATATGAGCGGGAAGGTCAAAGAGATTACTAACAAATCTGACAAGAAAATCGTCCCGGTAATAAACGCGATAAAGAATAAAAAGGACAAAAGGGTGAAATCAAAAAAAATATTCGATAAAATTTATAACAAATATATAGACAAACTTAAAAGTATGGATAAGGATTATATCGTTAGTGATAATTGCACGGGATGTAAAATTTGTAAGAATATTTGTCCGGCAAAGAATATTGAAATAATAAATGGAATTCCACATTTTGGACATAATTGCGAACAGTGTGTTGCGTGTATTCAATATTGTCCTCAAAAGGCAATAAATTATAAAAATTTGACACAGAATAGAACAAGATATACGAATCCCGAAATAAGTTGTAAAGAATTGATGGAAAGAAACAAATAAAACAGCCAAACGGCACATAACGGGGCTTTATGCGACGTTTTTTTGAAAAATATTGTAACATGGTTCTTGACAAGAAATTTGTGATATGGTATAAAATCAGTATACAAGAGGAATGATGAACTATAAGATTTATGAATTTGAGGCAGTTATAGAAAAAGTTCCAAATATTGATGGCGCTTATATTAAATTTCCTTATGATATAAAAAAAGAATTTGGTAAAGGTAAAGTAAAAGTCAGCGCGGAATTTGACGGAGTATCCTGTGACGGCAACATTGTAAATATGGGCGTAAAAAACGAGGACGGTTCAATTTGTTACATTATTGGAATAAGAAAAGACATACGGGAAGAAATAAATAAACAGGCAGGGAACAAGACAAAAGTAAAAATAAAAGAACGGGAATAAACATTATGAGAAATAACTTGAATGAAAAGTAGAACTGGTTTTTTGAAAAATAACTATGAAGAAGGATATTTCGTATGGATTTAACGGCAATAATTACAGGAAGCATAGCAATTGTATCACCTTTTGTAGGATTACCGTCCGTTGTATTATCATTTATATATAAAAATTCCAGAAACAAACGGGAAAAAGAAATTGAAAAAATAAAATATCAGAAGGAGATATTAGAATTGGAAGTAAAAAAACAAGATAATCAATTAAAAATATTTGAAGAAGAAAATAAGGAATTGGATAAAATAATAAATGGGGAGCAAAAAAACGGCGCGTAACGGGACCGTATGCGGAAACCCCGGTTTTCGCATAACAACCGCTTAAAAACAGCAAAATGCGGAGCATTTTGCAAAACGTGTCCGAGAACCAAGCGTTCTCGGACACGTCCACTATATAAAGAGGGTTTGCATGATAACTGTACAAAATATCACCAAACGATATGGAACATTTGAAGCGGTAAAGGACGTGTCTTTTACCGTGGGGCAGGATCAGGTGCTGGGCTTCCTTGGCCCGAACGGAGCCGGAAAAACAACCGTTATGAAAATTCTCACGGGCTATCATTTTCCCACAAAAGGCGAAGCCTTGGTGGACGGCGTTTCCGTGCGGGATAATCCGGTGGAAGTGAAGAAGCGCATCGGGTATTTGCCGGAGAGCGTACCGGTGTACGGCGATCTCACCGTGGACGAGTATCTGTCTTTCATCGCGGATGCGCGGCTTATAGCGCGGACTGAGCGGCGAAACGCCAGAAATGCGGCGATTGCGTCGTGCGGGCTTGAACAGGTGGCAAGCAAGAAAATCGAAATCCTGTCGAAAGGCTATAAGCAGCGGGTGGGATTGGCGCAAGCCATCATACACGATCCGGCTATTCTGATTCTGGACGAGCCAACGTCCGGTCTTGATCCCAATCAAATCATCGAGATCCGCTCCCTCATCAAGCGGCTGGGGAAACGGAAAACCGTCATCCTTTCCACGCATATCTTGCAGGAAGTGGAAGCGGTTTGCTCCCAGGTGCTTATCATAAGCGACGGACGCATCGCCGCCCAGGGTACGCCGGAAGAAATCGCGGGCAGCCTCAAGGGCGCGGACACGTGGAGCCTCACGCTGAAAGGCGCGGACGTTGACAGGGTTAGGGAAAAGCTCTCAAGACTTGCGCCTGCGGAGCGTCTCGGCGGAATCGCGCTTGATACGGCGGACGCGGAAGGCGGCGTTGTTAAAGTGAGTTTTTCAACGCCTGCGGACGGAACCGGGCAAGGCGTGGACGGCGAGCGGATATTTGATTGGGCCGTCGCGGAACAACTCAAGATACTTGGCATGAATCAGAAGAAAATCAGCCTAGAAGACATATTCGTGCGCCTCACCAGCGAAACACGAACCGCGAATGCGGTAACGGGCGCTGTTGCGGGCGCGGAAGACGCGGAGCGCGCCGTTAAGGAGGAGATGGAATGAAAGCCTTGATTAGAAAAGAGTTGTATTCGGCTCTTCACTCGCCTGTTTTTTACGGGGTGGCCGTATTTTTTTTGCTATTTGTTTCAATATGGCTGTTCTATCTGCAAAAGTACTTCGCGCTTGACAGTGCGACCTTGCGTCCATTTTTTTCCGCGTTTCCGCTTGCGTTTATCCTTGCGGGTCCAGCGCTCACCATGAAATCGTGGGCTGAAGAACGCAAGCTCGGCAGCGTGGAACTTCTCCTCACCTTGCCGTGTTCAGAATGGGAACTGGTTCTGGCTAAATTCCTGTCGGCTTTTATCCTGTTGGCGGGCGTTATCATTCTCACGCTTTTTGTGCCGTTGACCTTGTTCCCCTTGGGCAGTTTTGACATTGGCGTCATGTGCGGGGAATATATCGGAGTCCTCCTGTTGGGCGCGTCCGTTATAAGCCTCGGCGTGTTGCTTTCTTCCCTGGCGAAGAATCAAGCGGGCGCGTTTTTGGGCGGCGCCGTTGCGCTTGTCGTAGTGATTCTCATCAATCAGACAACGACATCGTTTAATCTGCCCGTATTTGTGGCGGACGCGCTCAATTTCTTTTCGCTGTCCTTCCATTTTGAAACCTTTTCCAAGGGCATTATCGACTCGCGGGATGTGGCGTTCTTTGTGTTGAGTACGCTGCTGTTCCTGTTTTTGAACACCCGCGTGATTTTATACCGGAAGTGGAGTTGAATCATGACGAAAAAACAAGTTACAACCATTACCGCGCTGTCCATTGTTGCTATTGCGCTGGGTTTTCTGGCAAGCGGACGCATATGGTTCAGAATCGATCTTTCCAAAAATCACGCCTATACGATTTCCTCGGTCTCAAGAAACCTTTATAAAGAAATTCCCGATCAGGTGAGGGTCACCTACTATCTTTCGGAAAAACTCTCGGCAATGCACCCCATGCCTGCGGAAATTGTCGGACTGTTGCGGGAATACGCGGCGTACGCCCACGGCAAAATACGGGTCGCGGTGAAAGACCCGGCGAAAGCGCAGCTTGAGGACGTGATTGAACAATTCGGCATTGTGCCTCAGCAGATACAGACCGTTGAAAAAGATCAGGCGAGCATAGCCACGGTGTACTCCGGTATAACCATTGAATATCTTGACGAGATTGAAACGCTGCCCTTTGTGTTCTCTTTGGATACGCTGGAATACGACCTTACAAGCCGCATCCGCGCCATGTTGCGGGGGACGGTTCGGGAGATCGGCGTCATTGTTGGGGACGGCGCAAAGCAATGGGAGCAGGATTTTAATAACCTCAACCAATTTTTGCAATTGGCGGGATTCCGTGTGCGGCAGATCAACGCGGGTGATGAAATCCCCGATGATTTGGGCGCTCTTTTCGTATTCGGCGGCGTTGAAGAGTTGGACGAGTGGGCGCTGTACCGCATAGACCGGTATGTTCAAGTTGGCGGGCGCGTTTTGTTCGCCGTTGACGGCGTTTTTGTCAATTCGCAGGGCAATCTTGAAGCGCGTCCTCTGGTAGACAAAGGGCTTCTTGCGATGCTCGCCTCCTACGGCGCGACCGTTAAAAGCGAGCTGGCCTTGGATCGTTCCGCTCTGACCATTCAATATCAAACCGCGGGCCGCTCCGGTATGCGGCAGGTGCGTCTTGCGCGATACCCGCTGTGGATAGGCATACTTGCCGAAAACGGCAATGCAAAACATCCGTTGACATCCCGGTTCGGCGGCATAGACCTCTTTTGGGCAAGCCCCATTGAGCTTTCGCCTTCCGGTTCGGTAGCTGGGGAAGCCCTATTCACCACCACCAGGGAGGCGTGGCTTGAAACAAAGGATTTTTATGCTAATCCAGAGATTCCCTACATGCTGGAAGCGGAAGTCTCGGCGACCAAGGGCGAGAAGGTGATGGGAGCGGTACTGACCGGCGCGTTCAGCAGTTACTTTGCCGGACGAGCCAAGCCCGAACGCGAGGGCGCGACTGAAGCCCTGCCCGATATGCCTGCTTCCGCAAAGGATGCGCGTATCATTGTCATTGGAGACAGCGATGTGGCGTCTACGTTTGTACAGCGGCGCGAGAATTTTGATTTTATGACGCAAGCCGCCCTGTACCTCAGCAATGACGATGACATTATCAATATCAGAAACAGGCAGCCCCAGGCCGGGCGGCTTGACAAGATCATGGACGAAGCGAGACGGAGCGCGGCTATGAACACGGCGCGCATCGTCAATCTGGGGCTTGTCCCGCTTCTGGTGATCGCTGTCGGTTTGTTCCTGCGCCGGCTGCGTTCAGGCAGAAATAGAGTCTAGCATATAGTGGATAGGGGAGTAAATGATGGTATATAAAACAAAGGTGACTATTCTTTGCGCGATAATCGCGGGACTGGTTGTTGTGTACGCGGGATCGCTGGTCTTTGATCCCGATCTCGTCAGTGCGCGGGACGCCGCCTACGCCTGGCTTGAAGTGAAAAGCGTTCCACATGTTGACGGTATTGAATTGAAAAGCGCAAACGGCGTTGTTACGCTGATACGGAAAAACGCGGCGTGGTTTGTGCCGGTTGACGGACAGGACTATCCGGCCAAGGAGCGGCGCGTTGAGGATTTTCTCAATTTTTTGTCCAAAAAAGACTCCTATCCGGTGCGCGGCGCTGAAGCGGCATCCCATGAACGGCTAGGGCTGTTGGAAAATGGCGCGGCGCGTATAACGGTGCGCGATGGCGCAACGCCTCTTCTTGACCTGCTGGTTGGCAATACGGATGCCTCCGCCAACGAGGTGTACTTGAGAAAAGCCGGTAAAAACGAGGCGCGTTCCGGCGCCCTTTCAATCTTAAACTACGTCTCAAGCGTAAAAACCGCGTGGTACAACCTCCGCCTGTTTCCTGAAACGGAGAAACTCACTGCTGACGACGTCCAGCGGATGATTGTTACCCTGCCGCCTGCGGATGATGAATTATCCGGCGGCTTGTCCGGGGAACCGGTCGGGGCTTCGCCGCCTGTCGCTCCAGCCGCACCCGTTACGCTGACGTTCGTCCGCTCAAACGGCGGCTGGACGGTCAATGGGCAGGAAGCGGACGCGCCGAAGGTTGAAGCCTATATACGCGCTATCTTGGACGCCGAGGGCGATGATTTTGTAACCGGTGAGATCGCTGGCGGCGCTTCCTCCGATTCCGCGTCCTTTAACGAGGGGCGGATCGTACTGGAATTCGGCGATGGAACAAGCCGCGTCATCAGCGTGGGCGCGAAATTGGACTCAAACAATCGCTACGCTTCGATTTCAAGGTCTCCCTACGTGTATTCGCTTGCCGGTTGGGTGGTGGAACGGCTGTTCAAGGCTGAGTCAGAGTTCAAGAAGTAAGGTCGCCTTGCCGCATGGCGGCCTTAAGTGCGTCAGCGCAACCCTTTAAGGCGTCTCCTTGAAGGGTTGCGCTTGTATCATAGTGAAACTAAAACCGCATGTTACTGGAACATATGAGCGCGTTGCTTTTTTCATTGCTATATGATTGTCAGATGCTTGCTGTTATGTGCAATGAGGGCTAGAATTGGTTGAAAAATATGAGTCTTCATCAGGATGTGTGAGCCATATTAGGTCTTTCCGGCAAAGTCAAGTTTACGCCTGAACATCGAAGCATTACCAGCGCACGCATGTTTTCAATATTTCTGAAGCCATATGCCATGCGGATGCTGACTTTGATTTTATTGTTTATCGCTTCTATACGGGCGTTGGACAAACCA
>JAITAW010000309.1 GCA_031283905.1 Treponema sp.
TTACCCTTGTTCTTTTTCCCGTTTCCGGTTATGTTAGGGCTATGGCAATGGGGGGCACTTGATCTCTATGGTTATTTGCATCATTCCATAGTATTTCTTTGCGCCCCTGTTGTCAGTACCCCTTTATCATACTTTCTAGATCACCTTCCCATTTTTTTTAAGAAAATATGAAATGCGCCGCTTTACGCGGCTTGTTGGTTGATTTTTGTTTTTGAGGTTGGTTTCTTATGACGGAAAAACCATTTTTACTTGCGCCTATGGCGGAGATAAGCCACAGGGCGCTGAGAGAACTTGTCGCCGGTTTTGGCGGTTGTGATGAACGCTTCTCCGAAATGATCAGCGCGGGGGCGCTTATAAGCGGAGGGCGGTACGAGTCGTGGTACCTAGACAGCGCCCCTGAGCCTGAAAAGTTCGTGTACCAATTAGTCGGCGGAAACGCGGATCACCTTGCAAACGCCGTGTCCTTTTTGGAACCGTATGAATGCGCGGGTTTTGATATTAATATGGGGTGTTCCGCGCCGTCCATTATCAGAGCGGGCGGTGGAGTGCAATGGATGAGTTCCATTGACAAGGCCGGCGATATGATTGCCTGTGTACGGAAGCGTACAAAACGGCGTTTAAGCGTTAAACTACGCATCGGGTTTGCCTATGACTTTGACTACCTTGTCTCGTTTTGCAAACGGCTTGAAGCCGAGGGCGTTGAGCGTATCACGCTGCATCCCCGAATTGCGCGGGAAAAATTCAAGCGGGGAGCAAGTTGGGAATATACCGCTATGCTTCGAAAGCAACTACGAATACCGGTCGCCGGAAACGGGGACATACTGTCGGCGGAAGAAATGAACCGGCGTTCTCTTGAGTGCGATGCTATTATGGTAGGAAGGCTCGCCGTACAAAAACCGTGGGTATTCGCGCAGGCTCGCGGGCTTCCGCTTCCCGGCATGATCGATCTTGAAGAGGTCGCGGTCAGGTTTCTTGATATGCTGGCAAAATACCAGCCTCCCGAATTCCACAAAAGCCGCGCACAACGTTTCTTCACCTATTTTTGCTCCAATTTCAAATGGGCGAACTATGTACGGACATTGTTGGGACGGGAAACGGAGCTTTCCGCAATGCGGAAGGTTCTTGAAGGCTTTTTTAGGGAAAATCCCGAAGAAAGATTTGCGGCAGGAGGGACATAATGCTGGCAGACGCCCATTGTCATATATTCGATCTTGTACAAAAGGGTTCCGCCACCCCCGGTATGATGAAACGGGGAGAACCGCATTGGCTTTTGGCTTGCAACGCCGGCATCGCATTGTGCGCCGCCAGCGCATGGAACAAAGCGGAATTTGAATTCCACGAGCAGTTTGCACACACGGCGCAAGACGCAACGAAAGGAAGCGGCGTGTCTATCGTACAGTGTTTTGCGGTTCATCCCCAACTCCTTGCGGTTAAGCCTGACGAGGTGGAAGCCTCGCTTGAAACGCTGTACAACCTGGCGGCGGGAAACAGGCTGCACGCAATTGGAGAAACCGGTTTTGACCTTTTCAACACGCAAAGACGAACTGCGGGCGGCGTCGATTACCGCATAACCGAAAAGGCTCAGGATGAGCTTTTCAACGCGCATCTTGATCTGGCTGTAGCAAAAGGGCTTCCTCTTGTTTTACACCTGCGGCGGGCTATGAATAAGGTCTTTGTGTATGCAAGGCAACTCAAAAAAGTTCAGTCTGTTATTTTGCATTCGTATTCTGGTACCTACGAGGACGGGAAAGCCCTTTTGCATCGAGGGGTAAACGCATATTTTTCTTTTGGGACACCGATTCTGCTTAACCATAAAATGGCGCGTTCCGCCTGCGCGCGCCTTCCTCTGGACAGGATTCTTTCCGAGACCGACGCTCCGTACCAGCCGCTTCGAAAAGAGCTTTTTTCCCATTGGAGGAATTTGCCCGCGATACTGGACGGGATGGCGCAGTTGCGGGAGGAACCGATGAATAAAGAAGGCTTGATGGCGGTGATTGAGAATAATTTTCAAAAGGCGTATGGATGGAAGGCATTCATACGGACTGAAGGGGTATGACCCGCGCCACGCCGCCGCTTTTCGCCTTGAAACAAGCGTTATTCGGGGCTGGAATGCCGGCTCGCATCAAACGCCGGGCTTTTCCGCCGCCGCAGTTTCTCTTTTTCGCTCTTAATGCTAGGGCGTGTTCACACAATGCAAAGCGATACAAATACAAGCGGAAAAGATACGGGCAAGTTTGTCATAGCGGCGCGAATCCCACGGAATCCCTTGAGCCGCCGGAAAAACCGCTCTATCTCCTTCCGCCGTTTATAGAGTTCCTTGTCATATTTCCACGACTCCTTTTTCTGCCCGGCGGTTCAAACGGACATAGATTACGCGCCGATTTCCAAATCTTAACTTTAGTGTGAACACGCCCTAAGACACAGCAATATTACAGTGAGGAACAATGTGCTACAGAGAGGACGACCAGACCTTGGTTATATCAAACCAGACCTTGGTTGTCTTAAACCGGGACGCAGTTCTTGACAATCAAGGTTTGATTGCCGGAGAAAATGGCGTATGGGAGCGTTTTCATTTTTTTGTCCGGTAAAACGCCTCGAATTGTTCATGCGATTCTCTAAACGCCGCCCCTAAACCGCGGTTTTACCCTTGACTATGCCTGATGATCGTGCTAGTATGGGAATGTTTCAATTCATGCGCCCGCCTGAAGCGCGGCAACGCCTTTACGGCGGGGCTTTTTATTGAAAAAGATTAAAAAAGAAGGAAACAACAGATGTTTGACGAGTGCGTTATTATGGCCGGCGGATCCGGAACGAGGCTATGGCCACTGAGCAATTCCATGAAACCGAAACAGTTTTTACCGGTTCCAACCGATAACACCAACAATTTTTTCAAACTTTCCCTTGAAAGGGCTTTCTCTCTTGTGGCCGAAAACGGCAGAATCATTATCGTAGCGGGAAAAAACCACGTCTCGCATGTTATCGGCAGTTGCGCGGACCGCAACGAAGAGCAAAAACAGCGGATAACGGTTATACCCGAACCGGAAGCGAAGAATACGGCCGCGGCCATAGGGTGCGCCCTTGTGTTTATTGAAAAGACAAGCGCGGGGCAAAACAGAAAGATTTTTGTTATGCCGAGCGATCATCTTGTTGACCCGAAAGACGTTTTTACCGCGCAATCTCTGGTCCTTGCAAATCATATTGAGACGGAAAATCTTGCGATCTTTGGGATTCCGCCTGTCGCGCCTGAAACGGGATTCGGCTATATTGAAATAAACAAAAGCGATGGCGGAAAAGAGGTGGCGGAAGCCCTTTCTTTCCATGAGAAACCGGATAAAACCACTGCGGAACGCTACCTTGAGGCGGGTACGTTTTATTGGAATTCCGGTATGTTCGCGTTTTCTTCCGGTTTTATGAAAGGCGAATTCCTGAAATATGCGGAGGACGTCATCGGTCCGTTTGACGCGCTCCCTGTTCCCCCAAAAGACGCCTATACCGTTAAGGACGGGGTGGCAATACTGGAACATTGGGAGGGATTGGCGGAAGCGTACAAACAAACAAGAAAGATTTCCTTTGATTTCGCGGTTGCGACTAAAAGCGCGCGGGTTGTTATGAGCATTGCGGCGTTTAACTGGCGCGATATAGGCAGTTGGGACGAATACGCCTCTCTTGTCAAAGAAAATTCCTCCGCCGGCTCTTCAGAAACCGGTATTTTCCGGATTGGAAGCGCTAATACTTTTGTGGATTCGGATATACCGGTGGCCCTGTGCGGCGCTGATGATCTTGTTGTTGTTGTCCGTTCCGGCAAAGACGGGTCCGTTCCGTCCGTTCTCATAGCGAAAAAGGGAGAGACGCAGGCCGTGAGCGCCGTCGTGGAACAGATTAAGGCGAAGCATAGAAACGATCTGCTGTAGGAAAGAAAAGCGGCTTCTTGATTTCAAGGGCCGCGTGTTTCGGGCGGAAGCCGTACGGCCATTTTCTATTAAGGACGAACAATGAGCATAAAAAAGATAGTAAGAACAATGCTTCCCAAAGAGTTTATTTCTTTATATAAAAAGATTAGATATAATAGAAACAAAATCATACGGGCGCTGCAAAGGAATCATTCCGGCATAATAGATTCTTTTAGAGAGAAGAAAAATATACTCGGCCCTGCGGACGAGCCTTATACCGTATGGACATACTGGTGGCAAGGCGAACAACATATGCCTGAACTTGTAAAAGCGTGTTACAATCAACTCAATAAGAACGCCAATGGACATAAAATAGTCGTAATAACAAGGCAAAATTACAAAGACTATATTTCTTTGCCGGAATACATTTTGGAAAAAGTAGAGAAGAAAATTATTACCGTTACGCATTTATCCGATATAGTGCGGGCATGTTTGTTATACGCATACGGCGGATTATGGATCGATTCCACGGTTTTCACGACTAAAGCATTGCCGGAATTTACCCATGAGACGGAGTTGTATAGTTTGAGAAGGCTTAATGACGCCAATTATATTTCAAAAAGCAGATGGACGGCTTTTTTATTTTACGCAAACAAGGGCAATCTTTTATTTGAATACCTCGCAAATCCTGCGATCTGTTATAAAAGTAAAGGTGAATATGGCTCGTTTCGTCATTGAGTACATTAGCGAATCCCTGTCCGACAGAAAAGTACGCTTTGTCTTTCCGTCCGGCGTCG
>JAITAW010000012.1 GCA_031283905.1 Treponema sp.
GGAAAAGAACTTTACAACCTTTCGGCATTCCTCGTCCACGCGGCGTCGCTCCGTCAGACTTTCGTCCATTGCGGAATATTCTTAGCTGCTGCCTCCCGTAGGAGTTTGGGCCGTATCTCAGTCCCAATGTGGCCGTCCACCCTCTCAGGCCGGCTACCTGTCATCGCCTTGGTGGGCCCTTACCCCGCCAACTAGCTAATCGGACGCAGGCCCATCCGTCGGCGGAGCCTTGGCTCCTTTCTTCGCGCGGCTCTATCCGCGCGACCTTATCCGGTATTACCCGCTATTTCTAGCGGCTGTCCCCGACCAACGGGCAGGTCGCCTACGCGTTACTCACCAGTCCGCCGCTCCGGGGAAGATCGCTCCCCCCCGCCGCTCGACTTGCATGCTTAAGACGCGCCGCCAGCGTTCGTTCTGAGCCAGGATCAAACTCTCCATCATTTATTCTTCAACGGTCCGTAGACCGCCAAATATCTTCTCAAGAGCTCTCTCTCAAGCCTTCCACGCCTACCTTCTCGCCCCGGCGGCATCCGCCGCCGGAACTCCCTCTCCTCCCTCTCTGTTTCAAACGCCAAAAAAGCTTCCGCCTTCCCAGCCCACGCCCTTCTCTTCAAAAGGACGCCTTACTCTATCACGCCACTCTCCTTTTGTCAACCCCTCCCTTCCCTTTTTCTTTCAAAAATTTCCCTCTAGCTTCACGTTCCGGAAAGGGCGACATCACAAAAGGCGCGTGAGTGTTAATATAACAAAACCGCCCCTATTTTGTCAAGCCTTTTTTCACTTTTTTTAATTTTTTTTTAAAATTCTACTATTGCCTTTATCATACGGAAAGAGTCTTTCCAAAAACGTGAACTATGTTCGGGTTAGTTTTGGGAAAGGTTCGAAGTTGAGCGTATTACGCCATGCGTCAGGCGGCGATCATGTATACTCGTGCAAAGAGAGTGCGTTTTTCTGTTTAGGGCTGGGCAGGAGTTTATAGTCGATCTTACCTTTGTTTTTAGCGTTGAGCCGGACTATGGCAATGATAAGGTCGGAACAAGTCTTTTCCGTGTCCGCCGCAAACTTATCAACAACGTGGGAGAGAAGAGAGTGGGCAACCATTGCGATAATGGCTATGCAGAGCCCAAAGGCCGTGGTGATGAGCGCCTCGTAAATGCCGACCGCCACAATTTGGGCGTTGACGTTCTCCGCTTCCGCAATGGATTTGAACGCGCCGATCATACCGGATACGGTACCGAGGAAACCGGTAAGCGGGGAAAGAGAGCCAAGCGCCGTGAGAAAGTTAAAACCGTTCTCAAGAGTGTTGACGCACGTCAAGGCTTCGGCTTCCACCGCCTTTTCTATTTCGTGTTCAGAGAGATCGTGGTGGTTGATAAGACACAGGAAGACACGCACTCCAATTTTGCGGTTTGTCAAGGAAGAAAGGTAGTCCCGCGCCCCCGCCATATTGCCGGTGACAAGGTATCCTTCGACCCGCGTTTTAAGATCGTCCACGCACAAATTGTGATAGAGAAGGAAGATGACCCGTTCAAGAGCGATTGCAATGGTCGCGATTGAAAAAAAAAGCAGGGGCCACATGAATATTCCGCCCATTCTGAAAAGTTCTAATAAAGAAAAATTTCCGTTTCCTTCCATAACTACATTAGTTCCTTTACCGGTTTTTCCATTGTAACAGAAACATATCAGCGAGAACAAGGGCTGTCATAGCTTCCACAACCGGAACAGCGCGGGGAACGATGCAGACATCGTGCCTGCCTTTGACAGCGAGTTCCCGCGCCGAACCGGTGCGGTCAACGGTCGCCTGCTTCTTCGATATTGAAGGCACAGGTTTGAACGCGACGCGGAATTCCAGCGGCATCCCATTGCTTATGCCGCCAAGTACACCGCCCGCGTTGTTTGTTTTAAAAGACACGGAAGGTACACCGCAAGGCAACGCCGCCGGCGTTATCAGCGGCGGCGGGTCGGCGGGATTGCTTTGATACGGAACAGGGGTATCGTTGAGCAAGGAACCCTGACTATCGGCGGAAACAAAACCCGCCCCGAATTCAACGCCCTTTGCCGCGCCCAAAGAAAGCATCGCTTGAGCGAGACGGGCGTCAAGTTTGTCGAAAACAGGCTCTCCAAGCCCAGGCGGTACGCCATGAACAACACAAGTAACAACACCGCCCGCACTGTCCCCTTCAAGCCGAAGCCGCTCAATTTTTGCCAGAATCACCTCAAGCGTCCCGGAAGATACCGGCATACGCAAATTGTTGCTTTCCGCCTGCGCGAGGCTGAAAGACGGATCGCCGGGCGCGGGAGCGGCAATGCCGGCAATGGAAGAAGACCACGCCTGAATGACAACGCCGTACTGGGAGAGAAAGGATTTTGCGACCGCGCCTGCCGTAACCCTGCCGGCAGTCTCTCTGCCGGAACTGCGTCCGCCGCCGCGGTGGTCGCGGATTCCGAACTTGGCTTCCCATGTCCAATCCGCATGACCCGGACGATACACATCGCGCAAGGCATCGTAATCCCCGGAATGGTGATCGTGGTTGCGGATAATAACGGCGATAGGCGTCCCCAAAGTCTTGCCTTCAAACACACCGGAGAGTATCTCCGGCTCATCGGCTTCCCGCCGCGTTGTGGATGCGGGAGCGCCGCCCGGTCTACGCCGCGCAAGTTCCCGCGCTATGCTTGCTTTGTCGACCGGCACTCCGGCAGGGCAACCATCTATGACGCATCCCAGCGCCACGCCGTGAGATTCACCGAACGTGGTAACACTGAACAACTCACCAAACGTGTTGCCGCTCACCGGAGCGCCTCAAGAACATCAGCCGTAATGTCGCGGTCAATGGCGTTTCTACCGGCCATGTCTCCCATAATGCGGGAAACTTCCGCATGTTCAAGGGGCTTGCGGTAGGGGCGCTCCTCAGCAAGGGCTTGATAAATATCGATACATGCCATAAGCCGGGAACCGAAGTCAAGGTCTTTCGCGACAAACCCGTACGGATAGCCTGAGCCATCAAGTTTCTCGTGGTGATTGCTCGCCCATTCGGTAATATCCTCAAAACCTTTAATGCCTTCGAGCATACGGCGCGTATAAAACACATGAGGTTTCACAAGATCAAATTCTTCGGTTGTTAAAGGAGCCTCTTTATCCAATACGGCGTTTGGCACCGCGAGTTTGCCTATGTCGTGCAAGTGCGCGGACAGGATGAGTTTTATCTTGCGATCTTCGTCAAAATTGTAGAAATCCGCCATAACCTCCGATTTTTCAGCAATGCCGCGTGAATGGCTTCCGGTAAACGGCGATTTTTCATCAACAAATTTGCTGAAAATACCCGCTATAGGCGCCAATTCCCGCAACGTCATTTCCATATGGTAATGGGGAACGCTCCGGTTAAGCTCCTTATCTATAAACCTGTTGTCAAGAGAGAGCCAAAACGCCAGTGAATTAATCCCGTCAAAAGCTTCACACAACTCGGAAAGAAATCGAGAGCCTTTCCATTCAGCCACCTTCGCGCCCACTTCTTTGCGGCCCGCTCCTCGCGCATACATAATTTCAACCGTATCAGCCAAATGGATAATATGCGCCAGAAGCGGGATTGCCTGACCGGACCTGCCGAAATAGCCGCTACCGTCATACGCCTCATGGTGGTACAAAATCATGCCTTCACGGGGTTTTAAAAACGGAAAGACCTTAAGATTCTCCTCGCCGACTATGCAGTGCGACGCGAATCGCTCCATATTTGCGGCAACGCCGCCAGAAATTTTGTTGTAAACCGGATTGGTAATGCCATTGTCATGCAACACCGCGCCTACGTAGAGATCGAACATATCCTCAAGAGGCAACCCAAGCCGCTCCCCAAGCCGTATCGCTATAAGCGCGACGCGCTTATTATGATTGGTAACGTTAGAACGGGCGCTTGATTCCAAAAAATCAAGCGCCATGACAAACGCCCCCACGAATTCATTTCTATTAAAAGTCATATATTCACTCATTGTACCGTTCTTCTACCGGTTGATTCTCCATACGATTCGCCCCAACGGGTGCGTTTTGAAAAAGCCTTATTATAGTACAATATACTGCCGGTTATTCATAAAGTCAAAGATTCCGTATCGGCATGTCGGCGGCTTTTACATCGGGACGATGGTACCGCTCAGAATCCGGCGTGATGCGGACATGCCGGATAGCCCGCAGGGGACGCCGGTTGAGGCGCGCCGGGCAATGCTCGCACGCAGTCGAAAAAACGGGATCGTCTTCTGTTTTTTATCGCGCCGCGCGATCCGACCGCCGGCGGAGTAACCGCGTCATTCGCCATGCTCACGGACATCGTCATATCTCGAGGAACAGCGCGCCGTGTTCCGTCAAATGCCGCGCCATAAGGATTATTATCCGGTGAATTGTAAAGAAATTTACAAAAGAAGTATTGACATAACTCGTCATACGATATAAACTTTTTCTCAAAATACTTTATATATTCAAAAGGATGAATAATACAGCATGAACAAACGGTATGATGCGATGTATCCAATTAACCGCGATAGCGGTATTATCCCCCCCCCCCCCCCGCAATCTTATATAAGTTATCATACCGCGACAACTAATAATCATTTTATATACAAAGACGCGCGTAAAACGGGCATAGTTTGTCCACCGTTGCGCACCGCCGCTATCCGTCAGAATAGCAGTATATATATCCAACTGAATGAAAGGTTGAATATATTGAAACTTGTTACCATTGTAATCTTACTTACTTGTATACCGGTATCTTGTGCGAGTTTACACGCCTATAGTATTGTATTAACCACTGCATATAATGGAAATGCGGTTGTTGAGAATGAAAAAAATGTGGTATTGTATATGAAAAATGTTATTCAGAATTCTGACGATTGTGTAATGCGGGCATTTGACAGAAAAGCAATATCATATAAAGTAAAAAAGACAGACAGCACCACGCATAGTTTTTATTTAATATAC